>DATCSV010000329.1:0-4215 GCA_036568285.1 Flavipsychrobacter sp.
TATTCGGAACCGCCGGCAACTACATAGTGCGTCTCCCCTTTAGGGGGATAGGGGGATTCTCTCTTGTCCTCGTTTGCAACGAGGATAACCGGTAAGGCGTTTGCAACGCCCATACCTGTAAAAGACAAGGAAAAACAGAACTATTCAGAACCATATCAACTAACCCCTAACTACTAACCCCTAACTACTAACCCCTAACTACTTAACACTTAACCATTATCTTTGCCCTGTTTATAACACAAGAGCATGAACCTGGAATTTAATAAGAACGAAGACGAAATGAAGCTGGCGGTCAGCCAGATGAAACAACGCCACGCACAGGTAAGCTTGGGCGGAGGGAAAAAGGCAATGGAGAAAAATAAGGAAAGGGGCAAGATGGCCCCCCGCGAACGTATCCAGTACCTTATTGACAAAGGCAGCGTTTTTACTGAGATCGGTTCTTTTGCAGGTTGGGATATGTACCCCGAACATGGGGGCTGCCCATCGGGTGGTACAGTAGCGGGCCTGGGCTATGTAAAAGGCCGCCAGTGTGTGATAGTAGCCAACGACAATACAGTTAAGGCCGGGGCATGGTTTCCCATTACCGGCAAGAAAAACCTGCGCCTGCAGGAGATAGCTATGGAAAACCACCTGCCGGTAATATATATAGTAGACAGCGCAGGTGTCTACCTGCCTATGCAGGACGAGATTTTCCCGGATAAGGAACACTTCGGTAGGATATTCCGCAACAATGCGCAGATGAGCGCCATGGGCATTACCCAGATAGCCGCAGTGATGGGCAGTTGCGTAGCGGGCGGGGCATATCTGCCTATTATGAGCGATGAAACCCTGATGGTTGAGGGTAATGGCTCTATCTTCCTGGCAGGACCTTATTTGGTAAAGGCTGCCATAGGTGAAGATGCAGACATACAGACACTGGGTGGTGCGAAAACACATACAGAGATAAGTGGCATCGCCGATTATAAATTTGACACGGAGCAAGAATGCCTCGACCAGGTGAAACGCATTATAGACAAGCTGGGCGAGCAGCCTCGCGCTGGTTTTGACAGGGTAAAACCCGAAGCACCTAAAAAGGACCCCAAAGAGATCTATGGCTTTGTATCTGTGGACAACAGTAAGCAATACGATGTAGTAGAGGTGATAGAGCGCCTGGTAGACAATTCTGAGTTCGACCAGTTTAAGAAGGACTACGGCAAAACCATTGTTTGCGGCTACGCACGTATCGATGGCTGGGCAGTAGGTATAGTAGCCAACCAGCGCACCGTAATAAAAAATACCAAAGGCGAAATACAAATAGGTGGTGTGATATACAACGACAGTGCTGATAAAGCCGCCCGTTTTATCCAGAACTGTAACCAGAAGAAGATACCGCTGGTATTCCTGCAGGATGTCACTGGCTTTATGGTAGGCAGCCGCAGCGAGCATTCAGGCATTATTAAAGACGGTGCTAAACTCGTAAACGCTGTCAGCAATTCTGTCGTGCCGAAGATTACTATAGTAATAGGTAACTCGTACGGCGCGGGCAACTACGCTATGTGCGGCAAGGCTTATGACCCACGGTTCATATACGCATGGCCCAATGCCAAAATAGCTGTAATGGGCGGTGCCCAGGCAGCCAAGGTACTGTTACAGATACAGGTAGCATCACTGAAGGCAAAAGGTGAAGAAATAACGCCTGAGAAAGAGCAGGAACTGCTGAAGCATATTACAGACAAGTACGATTCTCAAACCTCGTCGTATTACGCTGCAGCGCGTCTGTGGGTAGATGACATCATCGACCCCATAGATACCCGCCGTGTCATCAGCGAAGGTATAGCCGCAGCCAACCACAATCCTGAAATGAAGGAATTTAAGACAGGGGTATTCCAGGTGTAAGAAGCTGCTTAACCAGTGATCCATTCTGCCATTACCTGTTCCAGTTGGGGCAGGTTGCCGGTCAGTTCGGCTATTCGGTGTACCACACCTTCCACCAATGCATCGGGGCATGAAGCACCCGAGGTAATGAGGATGTTCAGCGGCCTTTTGGCAGGCAGGTAGCCTGTGGTCACTTTCTCGGCATGGCTGTGCAGGTCAAAGTGGGAGATGCTGTTTTCGTCCAGCAGGCAGGTTTCGTTCTTTACAAAGTAAGTAGGTAGTTTCTCCTCGCAGAGTTCCACCAGGTGAGAGGTATTGCTGCTGTTGTAGCCACCTATAACAATGGCCAGGTCGGCAGGCTGTTCCAGCATACCTTGCACCGCGCTTTGGTTGTCGTTGGTAGCATAGCAAAGTGTGTCCCGGGTATCTGCAAACCGCTCGCTGATCTTATCTGCGGATAGCTGGTAATGGTCTATCATTACCTGTTTCAGGTAGTCGGCTATACCCTGGGTTTCGCTGGCCAGCATGGTAGTCTGGTTCACTACGCCAATGCGTTGCAGGTCTTTAGTTACGTCAAAACCTTCAGAGTGCTGCCATTTGAAGTCGGAGTAGAATTGTTCGGCAGGTAGCTCTCCGGTGACGTACCGGGCCAGGTGCTCTGCCTGGGCCATGTCTTTCACCACCACAGTTGGGGCGTTTTCTTTGCTGTGAGAAAAGGTGGCTCGGGTCTCTTCGTGCCTCGGCTTACCATGCACTACTATGGTGTAACCCTCGTTACCTATTTTCTCGGCCCTGTTCCACACTTTCTCTACAAAGGGGCAGGTGGTTTCGTAGTGCGATGGTTCTATGCCTATCTCTTTGAGCTTTTGTTCTATCTCTATGGTAGTGCCAAATGCCGGTATGATAACGATGTCCTCCCGGGTCAGTTCATCCCAGTCTATCAGCATCTTGCCTTTGGTGTCCATCATAAACTGGACGCCCATGTTCTGGAGGTCAGCATTCACGCCGGGGTTATGTATCATTTCGCTCAGCAGGAAAACCCGCTTGCCCTGGTTTTCCGCTACTGCTCTGAAGGCTATTTCTATGGCGTTCTCTACTCCATAGCAAAAGCCGAAGTGGCGTGCCAGGTATATGTTTAGTTCGCCTATCTGCAGACGGGTGGGCGAGAAGTCTTTCTTCATCTTGTCAGCCGCTTTGCGCTGCTGCTTTATAGCCGTTACCAGCGGGCTGCGATAATGCACCGGGACATCGAATGATTTCATAATCAGCAGCAAAGTTACATAATGGGGCTGTGAAAGCCTGCTAACCAGTCTCCTAATATGTTAAAGTTGACACGGCCAGGCGGTAAATAAAAGAGGCTTCGCACTATGCGAAGCCTCGTATAAGATGAGTTGTATTGTTACTTTTCGTAATCTTCCTCTATCCTGCAATAGTGGTAGATAATAGCATACCGCTGCAGGTAGTCTTCTTCTGTTTCATAGTACTTACATGCATCGTCAGCATCGGCTTTGGTACCCTTTATGGTATGGTGCGTCCTCACCGACTTTACAGTATCCTTAGTATCCTGGGTTACAGTTTTAATATCACAAACACAGTCATGTGTTTTGTAGCACGATGACAAAACGAGTACTGATAAGGCTATAACCGCAGATAAAGTCAGATGTCTATTCATGAATTGCTGTTTAATCGTCTAAAAATAGGGTTAGTAATTGAAAAAAACAAGCAATTGCATAGAGTTGGCTGTTTTTGGACCTTTCCCGGGCCTATCATGACATCCGCACGCACAAGTACGGAGCGTGTGGTGGTAAACCCCACCTGCCGGTGTAAACCATGTCCGGTATGGAAAATGATGTTAGGGGATACCCTCTGTAGTTTCTTCGTCATCCCTTATCGGCTCATCTTCACTCAATTTGCCTGCCTCGTTCTCATAGTTAGCCGCCTCACTTTTTTCAGAGCCCTGTTCATACGCATCACCCGCCAACGATGCAGAGCCCTGCCCGAAGTCAGAACCGCCCTGTGTGGTACTGCCCCTTTTCATATCAACGCTTTCGTCAGCATCGCCTTTTTTCTGATTCTTCATACTCCAATGTTTACCTATATGGCATCCAAATAACCGTGCCTTGAGAAAGGCTACCGTCTTGTGACGGTACAAGGGGAGCCATCATAACAAACATCAAGCCTGCTGTAGATGGTAGGGTGAGAAAAGAACATCCGGATGTAATTCAAGGATTATCAAAAGGAAAAGACTCGGCAAGTGGTTCCAGCATTGTTAAAAGGGGAAGTGTGAATGTCTTTGCGGGTGCATTTAACGTGCTGAATGAGAACGGCAGGGTGATTACTACATCCCACTGGCTACAACGG
>DATCSV010000330.1:0-12026 GCA_036568285.1 Flavipsychrobacter sp.
AACTGTCAGCCATGCCCAAATGCGCCTGATGGCGAAAGCACATAGGATGTACAGTACGACCGGTAATATCATCGAAGATAGCGTGCGCTACTTCCATTCAGGCACTAAAGGATCCAGTGCGGGAAAATACAAAATACCTGAATTTGAATTAATGGAAGACTCCATGCATGTGTTCACTAAATCGGGGACCGGCGTAAAATGGACGGGACGGAGAGTATCAACCTATACCGGCACTGATTTTGACCAAAGTATTTACTACACATGGAGCGACAGCGCTAATAATTGGAGGAACAGCTTGCGTACACGCATCAAATATAAAAGCGCCAAGCCCGATACTGTGTTCTATGACAGCTGGGGATTTGGAAATAACTGGAGGAGCAGCAGTTGTATGGTTTATACATGGAGCAGCAATAACGTTGCAACGTGTACCAGGTTAACTTACAGCTTCGGTGGTGGCGGCAATCCTCCAGGTTGGAGGTTCAACAGGCGCTGGTCATATGCCTATAGCGGCAACAACGAAACGGAACTGATTGAGGCCAAATACAGCGGCGGAAATTGGGTAGATTCTTTCAAAAGGACCACAACTTACACTACCGGTAGAATAACCGACGTAAGCACTTATAAATATAGTGGTGGTAATTGGCTGGATGACACCAAGAGCACCTATGCATATGACGGCAACTCGCGCCTCCTCACTATCAAACGTGATATATACGTCAGCGTATGGGAGCCAAACCGGATAGATACTTTTATATATGTTCCTTCTAACAGCAACTACGCTGACACTATGGTACGGTACTCTTTCTTTCTTGGTAACTTTCTCAATGACGGAAAATATGCGTACAAGCGCCTATATGACGGACGGCCCACCGAGTTACTCAGCATGTCATGGGACAATACCCAGTGGAAGCAAACCAACAACCAGGATAGTATAGACAATTGGTATTACAACTGGGGTGTGAATGTTGAAAAAGTTGAATCCCTTAATAACAACATCAATATATACCCTTCACCTGCCAATAATACTATCCATATAAAACTGGATGTGGCTACACAAGATAAACATGTACAGTTTGCTATCATGGACATGCAGGGACGTGTAGTGAAAAACTGGTCGGAATATTCTAAGGATGAAACTACAATGACGGTTAATGAGCTGCCTTCCGGCAACTACATACTACAGGTAGAGGACGGTAGTTTCAGAGGAGTACGCAAATTTACCATTAGCAGGTAAGCATACCATTTCCAATTTACGTTAAGGGGTTCATTATCGAACCCCTTATTTTTTTGGATGAATATCGTACCTGACAAAAGTCATCTTTCAATGTGACTTATATTACAAAACAGGCACAGGTGTTAATGTAACTTTATGCCTGGTAAGTAATAACTTAATATCGCAAAACAACACTATTATGAATAAGCTACCCGTAAAAATGGCATTGCTGATTGCAGCCTTAATAACCACTACACTGCTGCTGCCATCGTGCAAAAAAGAAAAACAATCGACCATAGCGCAAACCGGCGATATGAAAGTAAAGTTCGATTTCGTATTTGGCTCTAATATGCTGCCTTGGGATATAGGCAAAACAATGGTACATACAAAAACAGGCGATACGCTGACTTTTACGTTGTTTAAGTTCTACGTATCCAACATCAAACTGAAGGATATTGATGGAAACTGGTGGAGTGCTCCCAACAGCTACTATCTATTGTGTACTGATTGTGAAGAGGGCTACACCTTTACTGTCAAAAACATACCTGCCGGCACTTATACTGAGATGCAGTATACAATGGGGGTGGATAGCGCTGCCAACAGGCTGGGCGCCGGCACCGGTGCATTGTCCCTGGCCAATAACATGTATTGGGATTGGAACTCAGGTTACATTATGTTGAAGGCTGAAGGCACATCCCCTAACTCGCCCAGCGGCAATTTCATTTTCCACCTGGGTGGCTATATGGGGGCAGACAATGTTATCACAGTTAAGAATACCAACTTTGATGGCACAATACTCTCGGTTGGGAAAGACAAAAATCCTACTGTAACATTGCTGGCGAATCCTGCCAGGCTATGGCACAGCTCACCCAGCGTAAACGTAAAGAGTGTGATACATGCACCCGGCCCGGAGGCTGTAACAATGGCTAAGAACTTTTACGACAATATAGCGTTCAAATCGCTGCAACAATAGTTTTTTCATGGGTAACACACTACGGCATACGCAAGCGGGTATACTGCTGTTATCAGCAGCCATAAGCCTGCTTGCCGCCTGTAGTAAAAAAACATCGGACGTACCGCCGGCCATCGCTGATGGCTGGATACGTCCTTCCCATTTCCCGGAACCTGTATATCAATTTGGCGATAACGAGTACAGCAAAGCCGGTTTTGAACTGGGGAGGAAGTTATTCTTCGACCCTATGCTTTCGCGCGACGGCACTGTCTCCTGCGCCAGTTGTCACAGGCAGAAGGACGCATTTGCCGACGGTGGCGCGGCTTTCAGCATAGGTATTGAAAATGGAATTTCTAAACGCAACTCTCCTGTTGTGTTCAATATGGCCTGGAACAAGACTTTTATGTGGGATGGCGGCGTGAACCATATAGAGGTAATGCCACTGGCACCATTGACCAATCCCGCTGAGATGGGTGAAAGCCTGGCTAATATAGTACGCAAGTTGAACGACCATAGAGAATATCCTACCCTGTTCAAAAATGTATTTAACCGGGATACGGTAGACGACCAACAGCTGTTTTGGGCGCTGGCGCAATACATGTCGGGACTAATATCGGCCGACGCGAAGTATGATCGGTACGTAAACGGCACCGCCACATTAACCGCCGACGAACAGGAGGGACTAATACTGTTCAGGCAACACTGCGGTAGCTGCCATAGCGAGCCCCTGTTTACCGACTACAGTTATCAGAACAATGGTATTGACAAGATATTCGCCGATTCAGGCCGCTACCGTATTACTCGCAACGCTGAGGACTTGGGCAGGTTCAAAGTACCCACTCTACGTAACGTAACCCTTAGCAGCCCCTATATGCACGACGGGCGTTTCAATACATTAGAGGAAGTACTGGCGCACTATGCTGATGATGTGCAACAGTCCCCCACCTTATCACCACTGCTGCAGAAAAACGGTCAACCAGGTTTAGGTTTAAGCAGCAACGAACAACAGAAGATCATCAGCTTCCTGCATACACTTACTGACGAGGAATTTATCAATAACCCTTATTTGGTGGAATAACAGTTGATTATTCCGCACTCAACTCGCTGAGTATATTTTCAATTTTAGTATTACACTCAATTATTTGAGATTGGTATTGGTCTGTATCTTCCTTTAAAGCTTTGTAAATGTAGCTATATGATTGCAGGCGCAGTTCACAGTACTCTTTTAAGCTTATATGCCTCAGAGTTAGTTCCGTTGGAATGTCAAGATTATCCTGTTCTTCCAGTAAGGCAATACACTCTTTCCAAAGGTCCAATCCCTGCGTAACGGCCTCGAGCAATTTTTCTGTTGGCGCATCATCGGGGAGATTATATACCTGTAGAGCTTGCTCTTCGATTTCTGCAAATTCCATCATTGCAGCCTGGTACTTACCAATATCATTGGGCATTGTTTTTACAGCTACGACAGAAAAAACCAAAACGATAGCAGATACAACAGCCAGCGTGCTACTTACAAGCCACTTCAAATCAGGCTTCTTTAATCCCGGCACAAACGCATATCCGATCGCAACACCGGAAACCAAACCTCCTATATGTGCAGCATTGTCAATACCTTCTTTCATTCCGTTAAGCAAATTGTACCCCACAAACACCAACATGCTTGTCATCAGCGATTTTCTTGCTGCTTTTTCAATAATATTAGTCGTCAGCAGTGCCAGAAAAATCCCATAAAGGCCAAATATGGCACCCGATGCCCCTGCACTTATGGACATGTCATGCCAAAACAGACTTGTTGTACTTGCAACAATTCCCATAAGCAAGTATGCAACCGCATATCGTTTCCCCCCTAATATCGGCTCCAGTAGTAACCCTATATACACTAAGGCATACATATTCATCAGCAAATGAAAAATGCCAATGTGGACAAAACACGATGTGAGTATCCGCCACCACTGCCCATCAAGTGTATATGGCTTAAAGTTCGCGCCCCAATTTAACAGCCCTTCGCTATCAGGTGCAATAACGCCAACGCCTGCTATTGCCATTAAAATAAAAACAAGAATGTTTATATTCAACAACACCGGGGTGACAGCAAAGCCGCTTTGAGGGATAAACATGGAGAAAGCACCTCCCTTTAAACCAGTTTCAAGCAAGCGGGCCTTTTCATCATCTGCTATCTCCGGCCTTAAAGTTTCATACTTTTCAAGCAACAACTCTTTTGTGCTACTTGTTTTTACCTCTTCATATTTTGCTAGAAAAGTCTTTACTTGTTTCCTGTTTCTCCCCCAATCAAAGAGCTCATTCCCCACTGAAGTACTTTTGACCGTAGCTATTGTATTGTCGAGCGTGATCCTTACTTCGTGGTTGTTGGAGAATCCACCGCTACCGGCATACATAATAAGTAAGCTGTGACTGATAAACCCTATTTCCCAGCCGAGCTGTTCAGCTGTCTCCGCTACCAACGCAACAAATTCTTCAGTACTAATATCGTTTGCCGGATATTCTTTAAGGTATTTAGGTGGAATTCCGAAAGTCATACTCTTTTTTAAATGCAATAAATTATTATCCAACTGTACTCACACTACTACTCCGCCTGCTGTATTTACATCCCCATGTTTACCCTTGCCAGTGCCGCTACAATACCGGCGCGCGTCATCCTGCCATATCCATCGTCGGCTAATTGGCCTATATAGCTCTCAGCCAATTGATAATATTTTGCAGCGAGTACTTTGTTATCCAGGTCTTCATGCGATTTGCCCAGGTTCAGATATAATGACGGCAAAGTTGCTTTTACAGCGTCTTCGTCTACATTCAAAGCATGATCTATGGCCAACTGGTTCCAATACAACTGCTGCTCCGCCGGCTGATGGCGTGCCATATAATGCGCTGCAGTAAGGCGGTCCATATCATTAGCTGCGATGTCCCAGGCCTGGCGGTACAGGTCTTTGGCTTTTGCAATGTCTCCTGTGCCCTCAATGGTAATACCCTGCGAGCAGAGTTTAACTACAGGATTATCGGTATCAAACATAAATATGCTATTTAGCCTGCGACATATGTTTAGCGCTATGCTTGATCGTGTTCAGTACCGCTTCAGACCATTCGCCAAAGGTTTCTGTAGTTACTTTCTTGGCATCAATTACCGATTTATCGGCCTTGTTGATGAATACCGCCCACATAGTGGCAGGCTTGCCGGTGGCATACTTAAATGTTTCCGCTACAAAGAGCAGGCCATAACCTTCACCATTTATATCATATTCTGAAACTATCTTTTTGATATCGTCCATCGTGAGCTGGTAATCAGGGTCACCCAGTTGATTGTCGTAGTTGGCAGCCATATTGCGCTTGCCCGACTCCGCGACATCTACCAACACAGTTTCTTTTTTGTATTTGCTCTTCAGCCTTTTTATATCCGGTTCGCTTACGGGATTGAAACTCCAGTTCGGCAGGCTACGCTTTACCGTACCGTCGCTCATATATGCACCAAAGTTATGCAAGCGCATTTGCGAATAGTCGATACCATACCATGTAAGTGTTTCGCTGTTTTTCACATCTGCCAGTGTCTGCGCCTGCGCCAGGAAGCCTGATAATACCAGATAGAGCCCGGTGATAATTTTCTTCATATTGGTTTAGTTTTATTAGTAGTGTAAATATAGGTATCGGTCGCGATTTTTAATGTATTGCCTTGGGGGGGGGAATAATCCCATCAAATTAATAGTAATACCCAGCCTATTACTCTATTACCTTTTAAGCTATCTCCCCATACCCTATCTTTGCAGCCGAAACACAAATGTTATGCGCTATATAGGTTTATTGTTGCTGTCTGTATTGTTCATCAGCTCCTGCCGCGACTCGAGGATACACGAAAAAGAAAAATGGGGTAGCTTTTTTGAGGAACAAGGCATCAAAAATGCCTGCTTTATGCTGCGCGACAACAATCACGAGGCGATATATTACTACAATAAAGAGCGCTGCCTGGAGCAATACACTCCGGCATCTACATTTAAGATATTCAACTCGCTGGTGGCGCTGGATATACCCGTAGCACCCGATGAGCAATATGTAATAGCATGGGACAGCGTGGAACGGTGGAATGCAGACTGGAATAAGGACATGAATATGCGCGAGGCCTTTAAAGTGAGCAATGTAGGGTACTACCAGGCTATAGCCCGCAAGATAGGATACGACTACATGCAGCATTATATAGACACCGCCAACTATGGCAATAGGAACATCAGCGGTGCAATTGACAGCTTCTGGCTAAACGACAGCCTGAAGATATCTGCCGACGAGCAGGTGGGCCTGGTGAAGAGGTTATACTTTAACCAATTGCCCTTCTCAGAGCGTACGCAGCGTATAGTGCGCAGTATGATGCTGCAGGAAAACAATGAAGATTACAAGCTATCCTACAAAACCGGCTGGGGTTTCAGCGGTGGCAAGCAGATACTGTGGGTGGTAGGTTTTGTAGAAAAGATAGAACGTATGGAAGAACATGAAAACTCTATGAATAAGAGCGACATGCGCCTTTACCCTTACTTCTTCGCCATGAACTTTGATGTGCCGGCAGAAGACAATAGTAAAAAGTGGGGGGAAGTCCGCATAGACATCCTGAAACAAATACTGAAAGACTTCGGCGCTATTCCTGCCGATAAAGTATCGTCCTAAAACAACCTCTTCAACACATTGTACACCACATGCGGCTTGCCCAGCGTGTAGAAGTGTAATATCTGTGTATTGTTCTTCAGTAGGTCCTTACACTGCTCATACAACCAGTCTTCGCCTACTTTTTCGCAGGCTTCCGGTGTGTTTGCCTTTACCATCTCGTTATACAGGTCGTTAGGTATCTCTGTATTGAAGATACTGGGCACTACCGTAAGCTGGTTTTTGTTGTACAAAGGCTTCAGGCCCGGCACTATTGGCGCATTAATACCGGCATTCTTACAGTTTTCCAAAAACGTATAATAATGCTTGTTGTTGAAGAACATTTGCGTAGTGACGTAATCTGCACCGTGGTCTATCTTGCGCTTCAGGTAGTACAGGTCTATATCTACATTAGCTGACTCAAAATGTTTCTCGGGATAGCCGGCTACACCGATACAAAAATCTGTATTTACGCCGCCTAGTATATCATCCTCCAGGTAATGCCCTTTGTTAAGCCTGATGATCTGGTCCACCAGTTCCTCAGCATAGCGGTGCCCGTTGGGGTGAGGAGTAAAGAATTTTTCGTGGTTGGCTGCATCGCCGCGTAGGGCCAATACATTTTTCACGCCCAGGAAGTTCAGGTCTATCAGGGCATTCTCCGTCTCTTCTTTGCTGAAACCACCACATATCAGGTGAGGAATGGCCTCTACCTTGTACTTATTCATAATAGCCGCGCAAATACCCACAGTGCCGGGGCGCTTGCGTATCTCTACACTTACAAAGCTGCCATCGGCGCGCTTCTTGTACACCTGTTCGGCACGATGGTAGGTAACATTGACAAATGCGGGCTTGAACTCCATCAGAGGGTCCAATGTTTTATATATAGATTCTATGCTTTTGCCTTTGGGCGGTGGCAATACCTCCAGTGATATAATAGGCCCCTTATTGTTCGCTAAATATTCTGTCAGCTTCATACAGGACGCAAAAGTAACATATTCAGGTTCTTTTACTGAAAGAATTAGCAGCAATTTGGCATAACTATTTGCAGGTACTTGGGTATGGATTGTTATTTTTGCTGCAAACCACAGGATATTGAACACCGGGAAAAGAAAAATAACAGCCCGCGGGCTGGTGAAGCGCTACCGCAACCGTACGGTAGTGAACAACGTATCTTTCGAAGTAAACCAAGGTGAGATAGTAGGGATACTGGGACCCAACGGAGCAGGAAAGACCACCTCGTTTTATATGGTAGTAGGCCTGGTGAAGCCGGATAACGGAGAGGTATTCCTGGATGAAGTGAACATCACCAAACTGCCCATGTACAAGAGGGCGCAGATGGGTATAGGCTACCTGCCACAGGAGGCATCGGTATTCCGCAAGCTATCGGTAGAAGATAATATACTAGCCGTGCTGGAAATGACTAAGCTGAGCAAGGCGGAGCAACTGGCCAGGCTGGAATCACTGTTGGAAGAGTTCAGGCTGACGCACGTACGCAAAAGCCCGGGTGATGTATTGAGCGGTGGTGAGCGCAGGCGTACGGAGATAGCCCGGGCGCTGGCGGTTGACCCCAAATTTATACTGCTGGATGAACCCTTTGCTGGCATCGACCCCATAGCCGTAGAAGATATCCAGGGTATAGTAGCCAGCCTCAAATTTAAAAACATAGGAATATTCATCACCGACCATAATGTGCAGGAAACATTATCCATCACCGACCGCGCCTACCTGCTGTTTGAAGGCAAGATACTGAAAGCCGGTACGGCTGAAGAACTGGCAGCCGACGAGCAGGTGAGAAAAGTGTATCTTGGCCGCAATTTCGAGCTGAAACGCAAGGACCCTACAAAAGTCTGAGTGTAGTGTAGCGGGTATGAGCTACCGTCAGAAATGTTTATATTTAGCAGACTTTAAGAACTAAGAGCAAAGGAATGAGCCTGATAAGTCCGGCATTGAAAGGATATATGATGTTGCGCAACAGCGCGATAGATAATTTCATGCTTAATCCCATTGACACCCAGAAACAAGTGTTTAACCACATAGTAGGTTCGGCACAGTTTACTGAATATGGCAAAAAATATGGTTTTGAGCATATCAACAGCATCGCTGAGTTTAAGAAGAATGTACCTGTTAATGACTACGATTCACTTAAGCCGTATATAGAGCGTATACTGCAAGGCGAGCAGAACCTGCTGTGGCCTTCGCAAATAAGCTGGTTTGCCAAATCGAGCGGCACTACCAGCGATAAAAGTAAATTCATCCCTATCAGCAAAGAGTCGCTGGACGATAACCATTTTAAGGCAGGGAAAGATGTTTTTGCTTTGTATTTCAGGCAATTTCCCCAATCAACGTTCATGTCGGGCAAATGCCTGGTAATAGGCGGCAGCCACCAGATCAACCAGCTGAATGCGGATTCGTTTTATGGAGACTTGTCGGCTGTCATGCTGCAAAACCTGCCCCTGTATGGGCAAATGGTGCGCACGCCGGACCTGTCCATAGCACTAATGGCAGAATGGGAAGAGAAGATCGAAAAGATAGCGCAAACCACTATCAATGAAAATGTAACATACATAGCCGGTGTGCCTACATGGACCATTGTGCTCATTAAACGCATATTAGAGATATCAGGAGCTAAAAACCTCCTGGAAGTGTGGCCCAACCTGGAAGTGTATGTACATGGCGGTGTTAGCTTTAAACCATACCGCAGGCAGTTTGAAGAGTATATACCGTCTGAACAGATGCGTTATATAGAAACATACAATGCTTCAGAGGGTTTCTTTGCCGCACAGGACGATGTAGACCGTGATGATATGTTGCTCTTCCTGAACCATGGTATCTATTACGAGTTCATGCCCCTGGAGGAATATGGCAAGGACCACCCGGAAACGCTTTCATTGAAAGATGTAGAGTTGCATAAAAACTATGCATTGGTACTGAACACCAACGGCGGCCTGTGGCGCTATATAGTGGGCGATACCATTCAGTTCACATCAATCAACCCGTACAGGATAAAAGTGTCCGGCAGGTTGAAGCATTTTATCAATGCCTTTGGAGAGGAAGTAATCGTCGACAATTCTGACCACGCCATAGCCGAGGCCTGCAAACAAACCGGCGCAGTAGTAAACGACTATACTGCGGCGCCCGTATATATGACAGGCGAAAGCAATGGTGCGCACGAATGGATAATTGAATTTGAGCACCTGCCATGCCCGCTGGAGGTCTTTACCGAAAAAATGGATAAAGCCCTGCAGACCGTCAACTCAGACTACGAAGCCAAACGGCATAAAGACATAGCACTAAGAATGCCCATAGTACACCGCATGCCCGGTGGCGGGTTCAACAGGTGGCTGAAAGATAAGGGTAAGCTTGGCGGGCAACACAAAGTACCCCGCCTGAGCAATGAGCGTAAATACCTGGAGGAGATAATGCCGTACACAAAGGGATGAGTAATTCATTCCCCCGAAATTGAAGTAAATCATTTACATGACTGACGTTTGTCATGTGCCTAAGGTCGGTATCGGAATATGTTTGCATCATAAAAATAAAAATTATGATCGCTACACAAACTACAACCATTGCGACTAAGTTGACCAATGAGCACAACGACTGGCTGCGCAGCCTGGATTTTTATACCGATGAATTGAATATCTTAAAAAGCCGGCTGACCGAAGTTGCCGGGAAGAATACAGGCCATGAGCCGTCAGAGGGTGCGGAACTATATGAGAACAGGTTTGACATCCAAAAGAAGAATATTCACGATCTATCGCACAACATACGTCGCTACCTGGCTGAAGTGGCTATGCAGGCTAAAGAAAAAGGAGGACACATAGAAGTGAGGATGCTGGACAAACATGCAGAGCTGCGCGAGCAGTACATAGCACTGGAAAAGACCATACACGAACTAACGCATGAATTTTACAGGTATGCGTCCAAGTGGATGTAGTACTTATTCCTCCTTACCTTGTTCGTGAAACATAGTATTCAGCTCGTCTATATAGGCGAGCATTTCTTTTCGCCCCAACCCTTTAACAGCGCTGGTCAGGAAACTGCGGGGAATGAATTCCCATTCTTCGCGCATGGCGTCAATAAAGCTACGCACATTCTTTGCAGCATCGCGCTGGGTGCTCTTATCTGCTTTGGTGAAAGCGATGTTGAAAGGCACCTGCCACTCGCCCAACTGTGCCAGGAAGTCGAGGTCAATCTGCTGGGGCTTATGCCGGCTGTCTATTAACACGAACACCGTTGCCAGGTTGGGGCGCTGCGTCAGGTAGTTTTCTATCATTTTACTGAAAGAAGCACGTTGTTTTTGAGACACTTTAGCGTAGCCATAGCCAGGAAGGTCCACCAGGTACCAATTGTTATTCACTATAAAGTGGTTGATCATCTGCGTCTTACCGGGGCTGCCTGACGTTTTGGCCAGTTTTGTTTGCCCCGTCAGCATATTGATGAGGGACGATTTGCCCACATTAGACCTGCCAATAAAGGCGTACTCAGGCTTATCGGCCGGCGGACAAAGCTCTACACGGGGGCTGCTGATCAAATATTTGGCTGAACGTATTTCCATTGCTTGTGTTAACGTACTTTTGCACCGATGCAATCCGGTATAGATAATAATCCGGCAGCCAGGGTGGTGCCGGACGCGGGGTCAAAATTAAGCAAGAAAGAGCAGGTTGCCGACATGTTTAACAACATAGCCGGTAAATATGATTTCCTGAACCATTTTTTGTCCCTCGGCATAGATAAAGGCTGGCGCAAAAAGGCTATTGCCGAAATAGCTAAAGTGCAGCCCAAAACCATACTGGACGTGGCTACCGGTACGGGAGACCTGGCCATAGCAGCATCAAAACTCAACCCCGAAAAAATCGTAGGCATAGATATCGCCGCCCAAATGCTGGATGTGGGCAGGCAGAAGCTGAAAGAAAAAGGTTTGAGTGAACTTATATCCATGCAGGTAGGTGATAGTGAAGCCCTGCCCTTTGCCGACAACAGCTTTGACGCCATCACCTGTGCCTATGGTGTGCGCAATTTCGAACACTTAGAGGCCGGCCTGAAAGAGATGTGCCGTGTGCTGCGCCCGGGTGGCAAGCTGGCCATACTGGAGTTTTCACATCCTAAAAAGTTCCCGGTGAAGCAGGGATACCAATTTTATTTCAAATATATATTGCCCACGCTGGGCAAGCTGGTGTCCAGACACAGTACAGCTTACTCATACCTGCCGGAGTCGGTGAT
>DATCSV010000331.1:0-6379 GCA_036568285.1 Flavipsychrobacter sp.
GTTCCTGGCCCGTGTATACCAGGCACAGGCTGAATGTGCTGATGAGCGCGACGACCGGGCAGCCTATGCACAATGGATGTATAAAATGTACACAGAGTTTCCGCAGCTGGTACCCTACACTGGCCTGCGCATGCCTATGCAACTGCATGTAACCGGCGAGGGTGGCGCTGTAGTGTCGCGCCTGAAAGACTGTAATATCAATTGGGTCAACGATCCATCGGCACCCCAGGTATATGTATCCGTATTACGAAACGGAAAAAACAGCCGGGTGACTTACTCGGTACGTACAGCCACTAACATTATCGTCCCCGAAACTTCATTCGGTTTCGATGGCACCTCTCCTCTTGCAGAAAACGAGGGCGTCAACCTTGCCTACAGGTTGTTTAAAATAGGTGAGACACCGGTAAGCAAGACAGAAACTTAACACCTAAACCTTGCAAAAAGTGAGTTGAAATGTTAGTTTTAATATTCACTATGCATAGTAGTTCATGTTTGTTATCTCTTTATACAACCTGAAGGGCGGTGTTGGTAAAACCTCTTCCTGTGTCAACTTTGCCTACATGGCCGCTGCCGACGGTTATAATACATTGCTATGGGACCTCGACCCTCAAGGAGCAGCCAGCTTCTATTACAAAGCCGAGCCTAAACATAAGAGTACACCGCGTAAGCTGATACAACATGACATAAGCCTGGAGGAGGCAATACTGGCAACAAACTATCACGGCCTCGACATCATTCCGGCAGATATATCGGCCCGCAAGTTTGACCGCTTGCTGAACGATACTAAAAAGTCGAAAAAGCAGTTGAAGGGCTTGCTGAAAGAGGTATCCGGCGATTACGACTTTGTTTTTATTGATTGTCCGCCGGCTTTCTCCCTTTTGGCGGATAATATATTTCAAGCCTCCGACATTATCCTTATGCCGGTAATACCCACCACACTTTCCGTACGTACCTATGGTATGGTAAAGGAGTATTTTGAAGCCAACGGCATAGGGCTCGAAAAGCTTACCTGCTTCTTCTCTATGGCCGATATGCGCAAGAATATGCACAAAGGAGTGATGGACGAACTGAACAGGGACAAGCGCTTCTTTGAACACTATATACCCGGCCTTTCCGATATAGAAAAAATGGGAGTAGAACTAGCTCCGCTTGAAGTATTTGCTCCCGGCAGTTACGCCAACATCTGCTACCGTGCATTGTGGAGCGAAATAAAAGAGGGTGTGTTGGACTAACTGCGAAACGGCCTTTTACCCTGCGATTTTTTGGTAACACCACTGCTACCTCAACGACAAAGCCGCCTTCGCTGTTTGCACAATCGAAGACGGCTTTTTATTAGTTGCCCGCAATATCTACGGTTGCTTTATTCCTGAGTACATATTAGCATCTACGTATGGTATGGAAGAACCATAATGCCAGTTGATGGTATTGATGATATGATTGGCTATGAGCGCGTTACCCCTGCCGGTAAAGTGCAGTCCGTCGAGCGAGAACAAGCCGCCCTGGATAAAATCATAGGTATAGTTTGCACCGTTATACTGTGTTCCATCTTCCTGTACTGTCTGCAGGAAATAACGAACATCTGAAATGGGCACACTATACTTCTTAGCTAATGTAAAAATGATGTCGTTATAGCTGTTTATCGCGTTGCGCACTGCTTGTATTTCATCAGCTGTAAGCACCCATACAGCAGGCATAGGCACTTCCCAACCCCAACCGGCACAGCGGATAGAATCCATCGGAACATCCATACGGATATATTCACCCTCTCTCAGCTGCCTGTAACCCTTAGGCGCAGTCTTATCTTCTATCAGGTAGTAGTTCATGCCTACATCAAAATGTACCTGTGTACTGTTATACTTCAGGTTCAGCCTGTTGGCATCACGCAGATCAAGTTCCATGCTCTTAGCGGGTAGTGCCCTGAAATATGGCATATCCAGCACATCTGGTATAGTCAGCACCACACCTTTGGCACCGTTCCTTGTAATAGTATTCAGTACACTATCGTAGGCTATACTAAATAAGGCAGGAGAAGTAATCAGGTTCCTGTTGTTGGCCGCTGGTGGCGTAACACCGCCTGCTGCCGCATAGTTCAGCACATCTTCTACCCCCAGCCACAGTGTAAAGAATGTATGGTTCAGCAATAACAGTTCCTCTACCGGCCTGGCTGTCGCAGGTTTATTGAACATCCTGCGTGCGAAAGGATTGGTTAATGCGAAGCCCTCAACTATATAGTCAGGCGCTTTTGTTTGGGGAATGCCCATGTTGCCAAAAGGCCCCTGGCTGTAAATATTCAGGTGAGTGCCGGTAGTATCCAGCGCACCCCTGAAAGGCACCACCGCCAGATAAGGTAGTGTATCGCAAGGGCCTTGCACATTACCCAGCATCAGCTTGCCCTTTGGCCAGCCGTGCTCGCCCGGCACCAGCGGTTGCTTAAACTCTCCGCCACCTACTGTGCGAAACTGCTGAGCCAGCATATAAGGATAAGAATTCTTCTGTCCTTCCAGGTACAGGCTACCGTTGGTAATACCTGCCGTATGCGAACTGCCCACAGCCAGGTAGCGCGAAAAATCCGCATCCCCTCTTTCAGGTGCCTTAGGTTCAATATTCGGCTTGCAAGCGGCCAGGCCACAAACCATTGCACCGAGTATATATAGCTTCTTCATTTCAGTTTTTTCGTTTTTTGACGTTTTTTAGTTGAAATCATATGTCACGGCCAGTCCCGGGTTTAACCATTTAGTATGGTACTTTCCTTTGAACGCGTATTCAAGACTTTTGCCTGTACGTACTTCATAGAACCTGTATTCCAGGGCGCCAACCAGCGATATGCGTTTAGACAATTTCCAGGACAGTCCGCCCGTAGCCAGGAAATGCACCGCGTCAGGCATAGATGGATCCAGGTAGCCTTCGCGTACGGGTGTAGGTACATAAGCAGTACCTAACATTACCGACCAGCGCTCGTTGCGGAAATTGATTTTTGCACCGGCACGGAGGGTTATTGAATTCCTGTACCTGCGTGCAGAAGCCTCGTCCCGGAGCATGTCCGTATTGTTGTCAAAGTCAAACTTCAGGCTGTCATAGGCTGCCCATCCGGTATAGTTGGCTTCCAGTTGCAGTGTCACCCATTCGCTGACATCCCAACCCACAGCTGCGGTAAGCACCTGCGGCATAGGCAGTGTAGATTCAAATGCCGTGTTGATGTATGAACCTGATATTGAGTTCGGCACATTGTTGAACCTGGCGAAACCACGCCTGATCTTCATATTTACCTGCGAGCGGTAAGTAAGGCCGAAGTGTACATTTTCGGCAGCCTTCACATGCAGTCCCACGTTGAAGCCAACGCCCGATGTGCGGCCGGTGAGTTCGCGGGTGGCTTCATTGCCGTTGGCATCTATCAGTGGCAACGCCTTTCTATATTCAAAATTGCCAATGCCATAAACAAATCCCGCGCCTATGGATATATCATCTGTTATTTGGTAAGCCAGTGTGGGCTGAAAGAATGTTGTATTCAAACGCATCTCCTGCACTATGTAACGGCCTGTCCAATCGTTGGCCCAGCTAATACCGGTACCAAAAGGAGTATATATGCCGAAGCCTGCCGTAAACCTGGTTTTATAACCTACCGGTGTAGCGAAGTACACATTGTAAGGAGTGAACACCTGCTCTTCAGCATCACGCATGTCTGTGCCTGTAGGCGCTGATATATAACGTGTGCGTGGCATAACAGCATTCATACTGGCGTATACCTGGGGGTTCTCCATAGCAGATAATGCGCCTGGGTTGTAAAAAACAGAGGATGCATCCCAGGGAATGGCCGCGCCGGAACCGCCCATTGCCAGTTGCCTCATGCCCTGCATATTCAACTGGTATGCCTGGCCAAATGCCATAGATGAGCACAGCAATGAACCGATGAGCAGAAAACGTTTCTTCATAAAGTCTTTTTTGTATTGATCTTTAGTTGGCAGTTACGCCTTTAGCATACCACTACGGTATGTACTTAAAATTTGCCTTTAAATTAGTTTTATTACTGCTAAAATGCAATAAGATACGTAGAATTGAAAATAATAATTATTCGTCACACCGCAATACCAATGGTGGCGATACTCAGTTTTACTCCCTGAACTGCCAATAACGACAATGCACATGCCTCTAAAGTAGCGCCTGTAGTCAACACATCATCTATTAGCAATATGTGTTTGCCATTGATTTCAGCGGCATCCAACACCTCAAATGCCCCCAGCATATTTTCGATCCTTTCCTCCCGGGATTTCTGTGTCTGTGTTTCGGTAAAACGGGTACGCTTCACTACGTTATCATAAACGGGGATCTTCAGCACCTCCCCCATTGCCCCGGCAATCACCGTAGCCTGGTTAAACCCTCGCGTTGCTTCTTTCTTAGGGTGCAGGGGAACGGGTACTATGGCATCTATACCTGTTGCCCAGCCTACCTGTAGCAGGTCGTAGCCCAGCTGCGTGCCCAGGTAGGTGCCCACATCTTTCCGGTCTTCGTATTTCAGCTTGTGCAGCAGGTGCTGCAGCAGGCCATCAGCAGTAAAATAGGCCAGAGATGTGGCCTTTTCCACCTTAACCCGGCCAGCAAACCGCATGAAAGTTTCATTTTCGGGTATATGGTGGTAGGCAGTGCGGGGCAGGTTATAAATACTGCAATTGAGGCAAAGCACTTCTTCTTCCTGCAACAATGGTTTGCTGCAACCATCGCACAGGCGGGGGTAAAAGAGGTGGGTGAGGCCAGCCCCCAATTCCCCGAGGGGGCTTTTGCTATTTTTATTTTCTTCTGTCATTCCTAAAACAACATCTTATACACGTCCTCCACCTTGTTGGCGGTTTTTATTTCTATTGTATAATTCTTCGTGTCTAAACCTTTTGCGTTGGCTTTGGGTATGATGATGACATCCATGCCCAACTTGTCTGCCTCGGCTATGCGCTGGTCTATACGGTTGACAGCACGTATCTCGCCGGATAATCCTATCTCGCCGACAAAACACATGTTAGATGGCAGGGCTTTATCCTCGTAGCTGGAAAGCAATGCACATACCACGGCCAGTTCTATCGACGGGTCTTCTACTTTAATACCGCCCGCTATATTCACAAATACATCCTTCGAACCGAAATGAAAACCACCACGCTTTTCCAGCACAGCTAATAATAATTGTAAGCGGCGCAGGTCCATACCACTGACAGTGCGCTGGGGTGTACCATACACAGCTTGTGTGGCCAGCGCTTGTACCTCTATCATCAACGGGCGCATACCTTCCATGGTAGAGGCAATGGCGATACCACTCAACGGCTCATCGTGTTGCGAGAGTAATATTTCAGAAGGATTGCTGATGGGACGCATACCTGCACTCACCATTTCATATATCCCCAGTTCCGATGTAGAGCCGAAGCGGTTTTTGATGGTGCGCAGTATTCTGTACGCATAATGCCTGTCGCCCTCAAACTGTAGTACCGTATCCACCATATGCTCCAGTACTTTGGGCCCGGCTATAGAGCCTTCTTTGGTAATATGCCCGATGATGCACACAGGCACATTGCTGGCTTTCGCGAAACGTTGCAACTCAGCGGCGCACTCCCTCACCTGCGATACACTACCTGCGGCTGATTCTACAAAGGGCGATTCCAGCGTTTGGATAGAGTCTACCACAAGCAACTGAGGTTTTACTTTTTTCACTTCCTGGAAGATGGTAGACATATCGGTAGCCGTGAGTAAATAGAGGTTATTATTCGAAAGCCCAACTCGCTCCGCACGCATTTTTACCTGCTGTGCACTCTCCTCACCCGATACATATAATATTGATATGTTGTTCCATTGCAGGGCACATTGAAGAAATAAAGTGGATTTCCCTATGCCCGGCTCGCCCGCCACCAGTATTACCGAACCCGGCACCATACCGCCGCCCAATACCCTGTTTAGCTCCGGGTCGGGGGTTATCATGCGGGTGTCTGCCTGGGGGGTGATCTCTGATAATTTGTGGGCTTTGCGCAAATCTTTGGCGGCATCGTCCCATTGGGCAGCCTGTTTCTGGGCTTTGTCTTCGCGTTGTATTACTTCTTCTACAAAACTGTTCCAGGCCCCGCAGGACGGGCATTTCCCGGTCCACTTGGGTGTTTCATATCCGCATTGCTGGCAGAAAAAAGCTGACTTTACTTTGGCCATGGAGCTAAGTTAATACAAAAGAAAAGAGCCACCGGAAGAATCCCGCGGCTCTTACTTACTAACCCATTAAATTCACAACTTGGTACAAATGTAACAAACCGCCGGGTTCTAAAAAAATGGAAATTTTACTCATTCTGCCACATTTTTTGATATTATAATTATTTAGTATGATTTATTTTCGGTCTATGATTTGAATATCAAGGGC
>DATCSV010000332.1:0-7065 GCA_036568285.1 Flavipsychrobacter sp.
GGCGGGCGAAAGCCCGCTTTTTTTGTTCCATTTTGATGCCGGAGAAATAGAATAAAAATTCCGGCATCAATTCATACCTAATGCACTGGTTGCCAGTTACCTGTTTTGTTCCCGTTTTTTGCGGACTGTTCCGGGCTGTAACATAAGGTAACAAGCTGTTTGCGCATATCGTCTTTGTGTATTGCAGTATGTTTCATGTCAAAGAACTACTAATATTCTTCCTCTGTTTATTAGTGCAAATATACATATTATAATAGTTATTGTGAAATTTATTTAATGCCTGGTTGTATAGCAATGATGCCATATCGATAGATATATTTTGTAACTTGACATTTATGGAACATGAACATCACCGGCACACAGACCATAGCAATCATCACAATATGCAGGGCAACGACCCGCATAAGGGGCACGATCATTCCGGCCATGACAAACATGCAGGACACAATGTTGCCGATTTCTGGAAGCGTTTTATTGTCTGTACCGTAGTGTCAGTTCCCGTACTTGTCCTGTCGCCTATGATACAGCAATGGCTGGGGTTTGAGTTGGCCTTTCCCGGGGATAAATACATACTTGCAATTCTTTCGACGTTCATTTTTGTGTACGGAGGTTATCCTTTTTTGAAAGGGTTGTACGATGAAGTACGGGATAAAGCCATCGGCATGATGACGCTGATAGGTGTGGCCATAACGGTAGCCTGGGCCTACAGTGTAGCAGTTACCGCGGGGTTGCCGGGCATGGACTTTTACTGGGAGATGGCCACCCTGATAGACATTATGCTCATCGGCCATTATTTTGAAATGAAGTCTGTAATGGGAGCGTCCCGCTCGCTGGAGCTGCTGGTGAAGATGATGCCCGCTACTGCCCATCTTGTTCGTAATGGCGCAGTAGAAGATGTGCGTACTGATGAACTACAGAAGGAGGATATAGTAATGGTGAAACCCGGCGAAAAAATACCGGTAGACGGCATTGTAACAGACGGGGAAAGCTATGTAGATGAGAGTATGCTGACGGGGGAAAGTAAACCGGTAAAGAAAGAAAAGGGCGCGCAGGTAATAGGCGGGGCAGTAAACGGTAACGGATCACTTACCGTACAGGTATCTAATACAGGAAAAGACAGCTACCTGAATAAAGTAGTGAAGTTGGTAGAAGATGCACAGAAGGTAAAATCGAAGACACAGAATTTTGCGGATAAAGCGGCACGTATACTCACTTTTGTAGCATTGGGTGGCGGAGCCGTTACGCTGGCAGTATGGCTGCTGGCGGGATACCCTTTTGTATTTGCCTTGGAGAGAATGGTAACCGTAATGGTCATATCATGCCCGCACGCACTGGGGCTGGCTGTACCCCTGGTGGTGGCTATATCCACATCGGCATCTGCGCAGAAAGGCTTACTGGTGCGGAACAGGACAGCTTTTGAAAATGCCCGGCTGATAACCACGATTATTTTTGATAAGACCGGAACACTGACCAAAGGCAGCCACGAATTACGAGAAATAAAGGTGCTGGGCAATGGCTTTGGCGAGCGTGAGCTACTGAGGCTGTCTGCAGCTATTGAACAGCATTCCGAACATTATATAGCTGCTGGCATTATGAGGAAAGCTAAAGAGATGGAGATAACTGTACCTGCCTCTGATCAGTTCAATTATATGCCGGGGATGGGGTTAGAAGGAGTAGTGGAAGGAATCAATATTAAGGTAGTGGGACCTAATTACCTGGAAGAACAAAATATACCTATTGAGGAGAACACCGATGAAGGGACTATCGTATACATACTGGCAGATGGAAAGGTAGCGGGCTATATGTTGTTTGCAGATGAGGTGAGGGAAGAATCTTTTGAGGCTGTACAAACGCTTGCTGCATCGGGTATTAAAAACCTGCTGCTGACAGGCGACAATGAAAGGGTAGCTAAAAAGGTGAGCGATGAATTGAAAATGGACGGTTATATGGCCAACGTACTGCCTCATGAGAAATCTGATAAGGTGAAGGAACTACAACGTAAGGGAGAATATGTAGCTATGACAGGAGACGGGGTAAACGATGCTCCTGCACTGGCCCAGGCCGATGTGGGAATAGCTGTAGGTTCGGGTACAGATGTAGCAGCGGAGACCGCGGACATTATACTGGTCAATTCCAACCCGAAAGATATTGCCAGCCTGATATTATTTGGTAAAGCTACCTACAGGAAAATGATACAGAATCTATGGTGGGCTGCGGGTTATAATATAATTGCTATACCATTGGCTGCAGGCGTACTATATACATGGGGCATTATGCTGAGCCCTGCTGTAGGAGCAGTATTGATGAGCCTGAGCACTATTGTAGTAGCAGTGAATGCACAGTTGCTGAAGACTAAACTGAAATAGAAGTAAGCACATGTTGACTTCCCTGGGATATCTTGAATAATAAGCATAAAAAATCGCCGCCCCGTAGGGAGCGGCGATTTCAAATATTGTACTTGTTATTACTCTGCCATCATTTCTTCTATTATGGCAGCTATATCTTCTGCATTGGGCTTAGAGAAGTAGTCGCCATCGGTAGCATATGCAGGGCGATGTGCCTTAGCCGTGATGGTACGCGGAGCTACGTCCAACCATTTGTAGCCGCCTTGTTTCTCCATCACCTGCTGGAACATATATGCGGTAGCGCCGCCCGGCACGTCTTCATCCACAAATACTATCCGGCTGGTTTTCTTCAGAGACTCGATAATCATGTGATTGATATCAAAAGGCAGCAGTGTCTGTACATCCACCACCTCGCAACTGATACCCGCAGGTTCCAGGTAGTTAACTATAGCTTCTTCGATAACACGTAATGTAGAACCGTAAGACACAATGGTAATATCCTCGCCCTGCCTGATGATCTCCGGCACGCCCAGCGGAACGGTCATCTCCATCAGGTTGGTAGGTACCTGTTCTTTCAGTCGGTAGCCGTTCAGACACTCTATCACTATAGCCGGGTCGTCGCTTTGCAGCAGTGTATTGTACATACCCGCAGCTTGTGTCATATTGCGGGGTACGCACAGGTACATACCGCGTATACTGTTGAGCAACATACCCATTGGTGACCCGCTATGCCATATACCCTCCAGCCTGTGGCCACGTGTACGTACTATCAGCGGGCATTTCTGTCCGCCTTTGGTGCGGTACAGCATGGTTGAAACATCATCGCTTAAAGGCTGCAATCCGTACAATAAATAATCCAGGTATTGTATTTCGGCTATCGGCCTCAGGCCGCGTTGTGCCATGCCTATACCCTGGCCTATGATAGTAGCTTCGCGAATACCCGTATCAAATATGCGCTCTTCGCCATACTTTTCCTGCAGCCCCGCAAAACCCTGGTTTACATCACCTATTTTACCGAGGTCTTCGCCAAAGGCAACAACAGCGGGATTATTAGCGAATGTGTTATCAAAGAACTTATTCAGTATCTCATATCCGTTCAGTGTTTGCTCAGTATCCAGCACAGGTTTTACTTCCTGTACGTTCAGCGCGCTGTATTTCGATTGCGAGTACAGGTGAGAAGAGTATTTGTCTTCCGCTTCCTGCTTCAGTGTTTCGTAATAATTGCGCAGTGTGCGGGCGGCTTGGCTGTTACCGCCAGCTAAACGCAATACGCGATTTATAGTTTGCAGTATGTCTTTACGTATCGGTTCTTTTATGGCATTCAGCTCATTGACCAGTTTGGATATTTTCAGCGCATTATCGCCCGCTTCGTACACCAATTGGTTACACAGGGTAGATGCCTGCTGCACTTCCTGTTTAATGGGTGTAATAAATGTATCCCATGCCCTCTGTTTAGCCTTGCGGGCTTCCTCTTTGGCGTTGGCTTCTATCTCGTCCAGTTCCTGTGCTTCGGCTATCTCGTTGTCGATGATGAACTTGCGCATCTTCACAATACAGTCATGCTCCTTTTCCCATTCCAGCCTTTCAGGGCTTTTATATCGTTCGTGCGAGCCTGAAGTAGAGTGCCCCTGCGGCTGGGTCACTTCCTGTACATGGAAGATAGCTGGTGTGTGAGTTTCGCGGGCTTTATTAATGCCACGCTGGAAGGTTTCTACCAGCCCGGCATAATCCCATCCCTTCACTTTATAAATGTGCATACCGCCTTTGCTGTCTTCCCACTGCATACCTGCCAGTGCATCGGATATAGAGCTCTTGGTTGTCTGGTATTTGCGTGGTACGGAAATGCCGTAGCCATCGTCCCAAACGAAAATAGCCAGTGGTACCTGTAATACACCGGCGGCGTTTACGGTTTCCCAAAACAGCCCTTCGGATGTAGAGGCATCGCCAATGGTGCAGAATACTACTTCATTACCACCGCTGGTGAATTTTTCGAAACCCTTTTCCAGTTCTTTGATATTGCGGTAGCATTTGGATGCAAACGCCAGTCCTAAGGCACGTACCATCTGCCCTGCTGTAGGCGATATATCACTTGACGATTGCGGAGCCTTCATCAGGTCCAGCCATTCGCCATTTTCGTCTATCCATCGTGTGCCGTAGTGGCCGTTCATCATCCGGCCGGCGGATGCGGGTTCTTCATTTGTGTCAGTGGTTGCGTACAGTTGTGCGAAGAACTTGTCCAGGTTGCTCATACCCGAGGCAAACATCAGGGTCTGGTCCCGGTAGTAGCCTGCGCGTATATCGCCGGGCTCCATGCATTTGGCGGCGGCTATCTGCGCCAGTTCTTTACCATCGCCGAATATGCCAAATTTGGCTTTGCCCGTCAACACTTCCTTGCGGCCTATCAGGCTGGCCTCGCGGCTGGTTACAGCAAGATGGTAATCCTGCAGCACCTCGTTCTTGAATTCGTCGAACGATAGCCTGTTGTCTTGTTTTGTAGTAGCTTCCTGCAACATATTCTGTTCTCTAAAGTTGGTACAAAGGTAACTCGTAAGAGGTATAAATTACAAAAGGTTTGGCAAAACAGAAAGCGTATGCCTGTATTGTTTTATATGTATTAATAAAGAGTTGTTCCGGAGAGTTATCACAAAACTCCTTACCAGGCTGCCTTTATGATCTTTCTTCTCATGTTTAACCCGTCGTTACCAGTTACATCCAGTATATATATACCTGGTGGAAGCCCGGATGTATTGATGATAGTTTCATTCATTTGTGCAGTTCCTGATAATACAGTAATGCCAGCCATATTCACCAGTTGACAGTGCCTCATGCCAGCTGATTCGATCATTAAAGCATTGCCAAAAGGGTTGGGACTTACACGCAGGTCATCCTTTTTGCTGTCGAAACGTGGCACGGTTGCATATACAGGGTTCCGGCGGCAGTCGGTTTTCTGACTGCTTGCATATCGTTGTTTAGCTGCGAGTGTTCCTTGTGTGTACGGATGTGGCGTGCCAATAGACGGATAAGCAACTTGCCCTGGCCAATAGCCGGGAGGTGTAGCACGGTAAAGCGAATTTTCGGCCGGTGTAGTGGAGGTTGCAGGCATTATGGTTCCTTTTACGTTATTACCCGCTTCGAAAAAGCCCAGGCCTGTGAGCAGGTAGTAGCCCCCGCTGCCGGTAATCTCATTCACTGCATAGTTCTGGCTGTCTGATGCGGCTGCTACGGTGAAGATACCGTATTGTTCCGCCCGGTTGCGATAGAATGTGTTGTATGGCCCGTTGATACCATGCGATTCATCCACCACGATATTCTGCACAATGTTCCCTTCGAATAAATTGAGGTATGGGTAATTGCCGTGGCATACCATATCTCCCGCGGAGTTGGTAGGTAGTGGTGGTTGTGTCCAGTAGGGGTCGGTGGAGTAGTTGTAGGCGAACACATTGCCGTTGGCGCCGGCCTGCACCAGCATAGAGTGTCGCAGGTGTTCGAAGATGTTGTTCTCTACCAAGCAGTCGCCGCTGGTATATTCCAGTGTTGCGCCATAGCCTTGCCCGCCCTCGCCATAGGCATGTGCGTGATGGAAGTAGTTCCCGCTGATCAATATATGTGTAGAATAGTTGACAGCAATGTGTGAGAAATTGGTCATGTTGCTTTCAATACCCGTTACCCAGCAGTTGGCAGCGTAGGTGAAGTCAATATTGTTGGTCTGTTGTACCGTGGCATCCTTTCGCTCAATGTACAGGCATTCTATGCCAACGCCTTGTACAGGACGCAGGTGCCTGATGTTGGCAGTGGATACTGCAGGGTAGTGCCGCCTGATGTTGTTGTCAACGGTTAACCTGTTGCCGTTCATTGCGTTAACTTTCAAGATCTGCCCCGCGGAGCGCATAGCCCAGGATGAGAACATTACACTGCTGTCGTTGTTGGTGAGCAGGATATGGTCGCCCGGGATGATGCCGGATACACCAATGGCCGTTATCGTAGTATCGTTTCTCTGTATCGCATTCGGCACATCGAACATCGTTGAGCTGATGGTGCCCTTAATATTGAACATATTTTCGTTGCTACCGCCCAGGTCGAATAACAGGCGTGTCGCAATGCCATCGCCCCTGATGATGATACTGTCCGCTGTGATATCGATGGTTTGTGTAAAGAGGTAGCTACCTCCAGGAATATATATGGTGCCCGGCTGGCCATTGAGCGCTAAAACAGCATTGTTGAAAGCTGTATTGTTGGAGGTCACACCGTCGGCAACAGCACCGTGGCTCATGATGTTCACTACATTGCCGTATTCAGGCAATGTGTCGGATAAACCTGCTTTTTGCCAGTTGGTAATTCTGGCTGCAGGTATGGTCTGGGCATTACCCATAGTGAGGGCCGATACCCATATGAGTATGCAGAGTAGTGAGTGAGCGTGCATCTGCTTAAAGTATTGCAATAAAGATAATGTAAAAACAGGTAGCTACTTCAATTCCTCTTTCAAAAATCGACCCGTATGGCTTTCTTTTACTTTCACTATCTCTTCAGGTGTGCCCTCGGCTACTACTGTGCCGCCGCCATTGCCACCTTCAGGGCCCATATCCAGTATATAATCAGCCACCTTTATCACATCCATATTGTGCTCTATCACCAGCACGGTGTTGTTGCGCTCTACTAAACGGTTCAATACCTCCAGCAGGTGCTCTATGTCCTGGAAGTGCAGGCCGGTGGTGGGTTCGTC
>DATCSV010000333.1:0-4313 GCA_036568285.1 Flavipsychrobacter sp.
AAGTATTCTGTTTTCGAACTGGAAAAAATCACCCGCAGGTATGCATCGGAGCTGGTAAAGAAAAACTTCATAGGCCCCGGCATTGACGTTCCTGCACCGGACTACGGTTCCGGCGCTCGCGAAATGAGCTGGATTGCCGATACATATGCTTCACTGAAACCAGGCGAAATAGATTCACTGGGCTGTGTAACGGGTAAGCCTGTAACACAAGGTGGTGTTCGCGGCCGTACCGAGGCTACCGGCCTGGGTGTATATTATGGTATACGCGAGGTATGTTCTATAGCTGAAGACATGCAGAAGATAGGCCTGACGGTAGGGCTTGCCGGTAAAAGGGTAATAGTACAAGGCCTCGGCAACGTGGGTTACCATGCTGCTAAGTTCTTCCACGAAGGTGGTGCTATTATTGTAGGTATAGCTGAGTACGAGGGCGGTATATACGACCCCAACGGTCTTGACCCTGACAAAGTGGTTGCCTACCGTAAAGAAAACAAATCAATACTGGGTTACCCCGGAGCTACTGATGTACCCAACAGCGCTACCACGCTGGAGATGGATTGCGACATATTGATACCAGCCGCTTTGGAGAATGTTATCAACGCCAGCAACGCAGACAGGATAAAAGCTAAAATAATAGGTGAAGCTGCTAACGGGCCACTGACACCTGACGCTGACGAAATACTGCTGGCTAAAGGCTGCATCATCGTTCCCGATATGTATATCAATGCCGGTGGTGTTACTGTTTCTTACTTTGAATGGCTGAAAAACCTGAGCCACGTACGCTTCGGCCGTATGGACAAACGATTCAGCGAAAACCAGAACACGCAGATACTGCAATCGGTAGAAGCGCTGACCGGAAAAAAGGTAACAGATATTGAGCGTCGCCAGATACTGCACGGTCCCAACGAAGTTGACCTGATATATTCAGGTTTGGAGGATACAATGATCGACTCATACCACGAGATACGCGACATGATGCTGACGCTAGGCATTAATGATATGCGTACAGCTGCCTTTGTTGTGTCTATCAACAAAGTTGGAGTGGCGTATGAAGAACTGGGTATATTCCCATAAGCGTTCTCTTATTATATTTTCATGTAAAGGCTGCTAAAATGCAGCCTTTATTTATGTTGTTAACCCGGGATTTTTTATTTTTACTACATACACCTGACGTACACATACACTGCACATGCAGAAAACTGACACCAACAACGAGGAACTTAAAGCATTATTCAACAACGCCGCTATAGGTATACTTACCGTCAACCAAAATGGAGAAATTGAGCTAGCCAATGATTTTGCTATTCAGCAGTTCGGCTATAGCCTGAAAGAGTTGAAGGGTAACCGCATAGAGGTGTTAATTCCACAACGTTTCAGAGAGAAACATGTTGGTCACAGGGAGGGCTTCCTGAACAGGAAAAGCCAGAGCCGGCCTATGGGTGTGGGTATGGACCTGTTTGCGGTAAAAAAAGATGGCACTGAGTTTCCCGTGGAAGTTAGTATCAGTAGCTATGAAACCCCTGTTGGCAAATATGCAATAGCCTTTATCAATGATATAACTATACGAAAGGAATCGGAAAGTGCACTGAAGGAACTGAATGCACAACTGGAGCAAAAAGTGAAAGAGCGTACCCGCTCCTTGTCGGAAGCACTGGAAAAAGAAAAAGAATTAAACGAACTGAAATCCCGGTTTGTATCTATTGCCTCCCACGAGTTCCGCACACCGCTCAGCACAATACTATCTTCAGCTTACCTAATATCCCGTTATCAAAAGACAGAGGAACAAGGCAACCGTGACAAACATATAGCCCGCATAGTATCGTCGGTAAATATGCTTAACGATATCCTTAACGATTTCCTGTCAGTCGGCAAGATTGAAGAAGGGAAGATACAGTTACGTATCACCGAGTTCAATATTAAAGAATTGGTTGACGCTATCATTAATGAAATGCAAACCATTCTCAAGCCCGGGCAGATAGTCATGTACGACCATTCGGGAGATGAAATGGTGATGCTTGAACCATCCTTGCTCAGGCATATTGTCATGAACCTGTTGTCCAATGCCATTAAATTTTCGCCTGAACATTCATCTATAGAAATTAACTGTGTGCATAAACCGGGGCAACTTACGCTTGCTGTGCGAGACCATGGTATGGGTATATCCGACGAGGATAAGCAGCACCTGTTCAGTCGTTTTTTCAGGGGCAGCAATGTTACCAATATCCAGGGTACAGGGCTCGGACTTCATATTGTGTCTAAATATGCAGAACTGATGAACGGCACTGTGGTATGCAACAGCGCACTGAATAACGGTACTGAGTTTATTATTACTTTTGATTTGAATAAAACTGATAATGAAAACGATATTATTAATAGAGGATAACACAGAAATACGTGAAAACCTAGCCGAAATACTGGAACTAGCTAATTACAAAGTGTTGACTGCGCCGGATGGACAGGTTGGTGTTACTGTGGCTGTACAGCAAAAGCCGGACCTCATCATCTGCGATATTATGATGCCCGTGTTGGATGGCTACGGCGTGATACATATGCTGCAAAAAAATAAAGACACGACCAATATACCTTTCATATTCCTGACGGCCAAGGCTGAGCGTGCGGAAGTGCGCAAAGGCATGGAACTGGGTGCTGACGACTATATTACCAAACCATTCAACAGCACTGAGCTGCTGAATGCTGTAGAAAGCCGGCTAAGAAAGGCTGAACTGCTTAAAAAAGAAATTCCTGCAGACATAACCGGTGTGCAGACCCTAATAAGTACAAACAGCGGTAAGGACCTGTTGCAGGAACTTACTGAAGAACGCAACACCAGTACTTTTAAAAAGAAAGAAACCATATATAGTGAAGGTGCAAGGCCCTACCGCCTGTATTATGTTTTGAAAGGGAAGGTAAAAACCTATAAGACTAACGACGACGGAAAGGAGTTTGTTACGAACATCTACAATGAGGGTAGTTTCTTCGGCTATAACGCCTTGCTGGAAAATTCGCTGTACAAAGAATCTGCCGAAGCACTTGAGGAAACCGAAGTAGCTCTGGTGCCAAAAGAAGACTTTGAAAACCTGGTGAACAACAACCGCCACGTGATGCTCAAGTTCATACAATTGCTGGCCAACAATGTAGCTGAGAAAGAAGATCAACTGCTGAAACTTGCCTACAACTCTCTACGCAAGCGGGTGGCAGACACCGTGCTGGAGCTATACCGTAAATACAAGCCTGAAGACCCCTCAAAACCGATAGCTATAGACATTAGCAGGGAAAACCTTGCAAATATTGTGGGCACCGCAAAGGAGTCTGTAATACGTACGCTAAGCGATTTTAAAGATGAAAAAATGATAGAGATCGTAAAAGGGGATATTATAGTACTGAACGAAAAGAAGCTGCAAAACCTGCTGAATTAAGGTTTAGATACTCATAACGAAACGGTTGAATTCATCCTTGACAGCGGAGAACTCCTTTTCCATCCTGTAAACATCTTCTTTAAGCTTATCCTGGTCTTGCAGGTAGCCGTTCTTTTCGGGATGTATGGGTACAGGCTTTGACGCTTGCCGGGCAATATCGCGCCTCAACAGAGCTATAACGGTATCCTTGTCCAGGAACAGTGCCTGGAAGAACTCTGCCTTTTCCAGTTGTTCCTTACTAATGTCCTTTTTGACTATTTCAATTAGTTTATTCTTAAGCAACAGGTTTTCAAGCCGTAAACGCTCCAGCGTTCTCAGCCACGATGCCTGCTCTTGCTTTAAATGTTCGTTGTTTAAGTCAATCATACTCAGCCTCATCTGCTCGGTCGGGAGGCATAATAACTTCCCGATGTAAAAGTATTTGCTGCAAACCGCTAAAATGGAAAGATTCGTCAAGTAGAACGGTGATATTTGTCATTTGTAACACATTAATTTCCACACCATCTATGTAAAGGCAAAGCCCGGCAGTATTGCCGGGCTTTGTTAAAATTCAGAAGATACCTTTAATGCGTCTCGAAGTTGCCTGTCAGTTTGAACAGGTCTGAACTATCATTGCGGAAATTGGCGTTCACATTGAAGCCATTGCCTTCCTCTTTCCAGCTAATGTTAATCATAGGATGTACATCTGGAGTAATCAGTTGCAGGAATTTCACCTGGCCGGCATCCCGCAGCCACAGGGTTGTGTCAGTCTGGGCTTCCAGTAGTTCTTTTACCATCTGCATCATGCACACACCGGGCACTACCGGCTGACCGGGAAAATGGCCCTTGAAGATATCGTGCTGATCGTTGAACACAATCCTGCATGATACGCTATTCGGCTCTCTCTGTATATACTCTATC
>DATCSV010000334.1:0-30151 GCA_036568285.1 Flavipsychrobacter sp.
AAATCGTTAACGGCGAGTGTAGTGATCTTTTTCAGTTTACCGGTATCAGGTTGAAACTGGCCGATATCTGCCACCAGCATATCTTCATAGGTTAGTTGATTTTTAAACAGCATCTGCAGGTAAAACTCAGGCTTTGCATAATCGCTCTCGTATTTGCGCTGTGCCTGTAGCAGACTTAGGGAATACACCATGCCTACGCCCACCAGGCAAGCTGCCGCAAATAAAATTTTCACCGCTATTCCTTTGCGGGAGATAAACTGTATAAATGCCGCTAAAGGCAACCCAAGCAAAGGATACATGTGCAGCATAGGACGCGACCCCAAACCGTTGATGTAGTTGTAGCAGAACCAGGAGTAAATGACGTAAATGAACAGGGGGAGTATCACAAATACCGGCAAGCGCCATTGTCTTACGTTGTTGCGAAGCGGCAGGCCGGCTAAAGCGAAGATCATAACCGGTGCGTAGGGCAGCCAGCCGTTGCCCGTTGAAAAAAGACCCTCTATAATTTTGGGATCAGTCCAGTTGAAAGACTGGCCCAGATAGCTATCATAAAAGAACTGACCGGTAACCAATTTCCAATATAATATTTGCGGTATCGCCGGCAGGAGAAAACAAAGTGCTGCCAAAGTTATCCTGCCGTAATGTTGCCGGATAAACTGCCAGCGTTGCCGCAGGGTTGTTTTATTATAAACCCCATATAGCAGTGGGATAAGCAGGCATAATATATCGCTGGGACGCATTATAGTAATAAGGCCTGCAGTAATGCCTGTTGCAATAAAGTGCCAGGTGCTGGGCTGCTCATATAGTCGCACTGTCAGGTACATCAGCAAGGCATATAAAAAGAACAACGGGATGTGGCTCATGCCGGCCTGGGCAAATGTAAACCACAGCATATTTGTGCCCATAAGTACCAACACTGTTGCCAGGAATGCATGCAGGTGGTTGAAATATCTTCTGAGTATCCTGTACACCAGCAACAGGCCCAACAGGCTGTATACTATACTGCTTGCTAATATACCTGCAGCATACGAACTGCCGTAGCCGTTGGCAGGCAGTCCCGCCATTTTCTCGTACAGATGTGCCGCAAGAAAGAAAGGCGTTTCCATCAAAGCGACAGCATATGTGTATTGGTTGAGCCAGTAAGGCAGCCCGGCTTCTATACCGAACTGTTTGCTCCAGCTCGTATAGTGCAACACACCTTCCGGTATGCCCGCATCAGCAGGCAGTTGTGCCATGTCCTGCAGGTTGTCATATATGAATGCTGAGGGCAGGTACACATAATAGCCCATCACATCGCCATAAAAAACGAAGCGTTCGCCGGAGTTATACTTTCCTGTTAGAATAAAGCCGGATACCAGTATGGTTGCGATGATAAGCAGTGAGATTAACTTACGCGGCATTTAAAGGGCTGTTTCGCTTGTAATATAAATATTATTCTGCAGTGGAGGCGTGGGGGGATATTTATTGCGCTGCCGAAATACACTACTTTTGCGCTATGTCCACCAAGCTTTCAGTTAACATCAATAAGATAGCCACGCTGCGCAATAGCAGGGGCGGTAATGTACCTGATGTGTTACAGGCAGCTATCAATTGCCAGTTGTTTGGCGCAGATGGCATTACCGTACACCCGCGTCCCGACGAAAGGCATATACGGTACGATGATGTACGCCGTATTAAGCCCGTAATCACCACGGAATTCAATATTGAGGGCAACCCTAAAGTAGACAAGTTTGTGAACCTGGTACTGGAAACGAGGCCGGAGCAGGTAACGTTGGTGCCCGATACTGAAGGACAACTGACATCAGACCACGGATGGGATACTATAAAAGAAGCGGCTTATCTCAGGGAAATAATAGAAGTGTTTAAAAAGGCAGGTATCCGCGTGTCGATTTTTGTAGACCCGGTGCCGGATATGGTAGCCGCTGCCGCCGATACAGGTACAGACAGGATAGAACTATATACAGAAGCCTACGCAAAAAACTACCGTGCAGATAAAGAAAAGGCCGTAGCGCCGTATGCGCAGGCAGCACGGGTAGCCATCGAAAAGAACCTGGGTATAAACGCCGGGCATGACCTGGATATGGACAACCTTCAATACTTCTCAAAAGCAGTTCCGGGCTTGCTGGAAGTGTCTATTGGACATGCGCTTATTGCCGATGCTTTGTATTATGGGCTGGAAAACACCATACAGCTATACAAGCGTAAGCTCAAGTAGTTTCGTTAACAAGCTAATAACATTTCATTAACAAGTCGTGTGAGGTATATGTCGCTTATATACAGCTGATTACCATGCTTAAACAGGTGGCATTTTTCTTCATTTAATTGCAGTGCCCCGATTTGCAGAGGCCAAAGCAAAGAACTAAGTACAAGCGTATTAACATTTGATACTTTTGTATCCAGAGAGGATAAAAGGGATAAAAAACTATACCGCAATGTCACCCCGCCTTTTACCTGCGTAACATATAGAGAGTTTTATTTAACGGTACTGAAAAATTTATGATCAGGAAATTGTATGCGCTGGCCATATTAATCATGGCATTGTCAGCATCGTTCAACACGTATGCACAGGTGCCTGTTGCATCGTTCACGGCAAGCAAAACATCGGGCTGTTCGCCAGTGGTGGTGCAGTTCACCGACCAGAGCACCGGCAGCCCTACCAGTTGGCTCTGGGATTTGGGCAACGGCGGTAGCTCCACGCTACAAAACCCATCTGCTACCTACATTACACCGGGTACCTACACCATTATCCTCACAGCTACCAATGCTAATGGAAGCACCAACGATACCAGCTATATAACGGTATATGCTGCTCCAACGGTGGCGTTTACGGCAGACAGCAGCACGGCCTGCGGCAGCAAAACGGTTACATTCACCAACCTGACCACGCCCGGTGCGGGTGGAGCGGTCTCCTACTTCTGGGATTTCGGCGATGGTGATTCTTCTACAGCAGTGAATCCCACGCACACCTATACCTACCCCGGCAATTTTGCCGTGTCATTGGTGGTAGTTAACAGCAACGGCTGTACGGGTACACTGACGAAAAGCAATTACATAACTGTAATAGGGAAACCTACGACGGCATTCACTGCTAATAACACTTCAGGATGCAACGCGCCCTTCCAGGTGACATTTACCAATAGCAGCACCAATGCCGTTAGCTACCAGTGGAGTTTTGGAGATGGTAATAGCTCCACGGCCGCCAATCCCACACATACCTACACCGCCCCCGGCACTTATAATGTGCGGCTGATAAGCACCGGTGCCAATGGCTGTAAGGACACGCTTACCAAAAATGCTTATATCGTCATAGGGCAGGTGAACGCCAATTTTGCTACCAGTAGCCCCGTTTGCGCCGGGCAGACCATTACGTTTACTAATACCACCACGCCGGGACCCGGTGGCAGCAGGCTTTGGAACTTTGGCAACGGCGGTACCAGCACGGTACTGAATCCTGTTTATACGTATAGCACTACGGGCACCTATACCGTTACACTTATTGAGCAGTATGCAAATAACTGCAATGACACGGTACAAAAAACAGTAACTGTCAATGCTAAACCTTCAGCAGGATTTGTTTCAGCAGACACGGTAGGTTGTGCAGTGCCCTTCTCTGCAAGTTTTACCAATACATCAACGGGTGCATCTTCGTACGCATGGTCGTTCGGCACGGGCACGTCAACCGCTACCAACCCAACACATATCTATAATGCACTGGGTATATACGCAGTAACATTAGTGGCTACATCAGGCAACGGCTGTAAAGACACGTTCCGGAGGAATAATTATATAAAGATACGTGTGCCTGTAGCAACACTGGCAGCCAGCCCCGACAGTACCTGTGCCAATACACCTGTGCAGTTTACCTCAACGCTCAACTCACCTTTGAATGCCAGTAACTATCGTTGGGATTTCGGCGATGGCAGCAGTATTGTCAACTGCGCGGGCTGTAAGAATCAGACACATACTTATAGCAGCAGTGGTACTTATACCGTTACATTGGTAGTTACTACTGCAAGTGGCTGCCACGATACCGTTACCAGGAATGTTCTTGTCAGCTCGAAACCAACAGCGGGTTTTACAGGGAGTCCGCTTACTATTTGTCCTGACGCGACCGTGGGTTTCACCAACTCATCTACAGGTGCCAATTCCTATTTCTGGATGTGGGGAGATGGCTTCACTGATACAACCACTAACCCCGGGCATACGTACAACAGCGCAGGAACCTATACCGTTACATTAGTAGCAAGCAACAATGGATGTAAGGATACACTGACACGTACCAACTATGTAACAGTTCAATTACCTCATGCTGATTTTTACCCGACATTCCAGTGCAGTAGCAGGCTTTCGTACACATTCCTCGACAGCTCTATTGGCGCCAATACTTATTTATGGGATTTTGGTGATGGTAATACATCCACCACCGCAGGCAACGTAACACATACGTATACAACTCCGGGATATTATAATGTCCAGCTCAAAGTGTACAATACGTTAACCGGCTGCTACGATACTATCACGAAGAAGATAAGTGCGATACCGGTAACTACTCCATCATTTTCCGCAGCAGATACCACGCTATGCCCCAAAGACCTGCTTAGCCTGACAAGGGCATTGGCTACCGGCCTTACTTACAAGTGGTATATCGGGCCGTTCATCAGCACGAGCCAGGCACCAACAGTTAACTTCACCTACGACCTGGTAGGACCCATTACTGTTAAGCTGGTTGCTACGGACAGCTTTGGCTGTAAAGACAGCCTGGTGAAAACTAATTACCTCAAATACGGTGGGGCCAATGTGGACTTTACTGCCAGCACAACCAACCCGTGCAAGAATGCACCGCTGGTATTCCAGGATATCAGTACGCCCGGATCGTTTTCGATAGTGAACAGGTATTGGGACTTCGGAGATGGCACACAGGCCAGTACAACATCGGACACCATTACCCATTCATTTAATAATTCCGGCCCATATACCATTAAACTGGTAGTGACGGATGCTAATGGCTGTAAAGACTCGCTGACCAAGGTGCATTTTGTCTACTCACATAAGCCTACCGCACAATTTCATACCGGCGACACGATAGTGTGCGCGGGAGATACAGTGAACTTTACTAACAATTCAGGTGGTACCAGTTTCACTTCATTCTGGCAGTTTGGTGATGGCGGCACTTCGTTTAATATTACGCCGTGGCATATATACAGCTCGGTGGGCAATTACACAGTCAAGCTAACTATTACAGACAGCTTTGGGTGCAAGGATTCTATGACCAGGGTGAATTACGTTAAGGTGCAGAAACCAACAGCAGCCTTTACTATGAGCGATACTGTGGCTGACTGTCCGCCAATTACTGTGTACATGACCAATACTTCTACCAACAGCGTTTCGTATGCATGGACGTTTGGCAACAACAACCAGTCTTCTTTCACCAATCCCTCAACCACCTATACATACCCGGGTGTATATACCGTAAGACTGGTGGCTACCAATGTGGCGGGTTGTAAAGATTCTACTACTAAGACGGTAACGGTCAATGGCCCCACCGGCTCGTTCTCTTATACACCCATTACCGGATGTACACCGCTTACTGTCCAGTTTACAGCTGTATCCAATAATACTACTTCGTATATATGGGATATGAATAATGGTTTCACGCAAACAACAGGAACAGGTTCGTATTCGTACACTTATACCCAGCGCGGCCGGTATGTGCCCAAACTGATATTGAGCGATGGTGCGCTTTGCCAGGTACCTATTCAAAATGCAGATACCATAACGGTAGATGAAATGGAAGCCGACTTCTCTTATACCGCGGCCGGTAATTTATGTAATACAGACACGGTACTTTTTGACGACACCATTTTTCACACACTATCCGGTATCACATCGCGTGCATGGACCTTCGGCGACGGCGGCACCAGCACGGCAGAAGATCCTTCGCATTATTATGCGACTCCCGGCACCTACCAGGTAAGGTTGATCATCAACAATACCAATGGCTGTGCAGATACGGTTATTAAAACAGTTGTTGTACATGGTTTGCCACCGGTGAATATAACTGCGAGTGCAGACTCCATATGCCCGGGGCAGGCTACAGGCATACAGCTTACAGCCACCGGTGCGTCTGTGTATAGCTGGACTCCGGCTACGGGATTGAGCTGCACCAACTGTGCCAATCCTACGGCAAATCCGCAATCAACAACAATTTATATTGTTACCGGTACCGATACAAACGGCTGTGAAAATTATGACACAGTAACCATTCACCTGAAGCCCAAGCCCGTAATAACTATAACGGGCGATACCACCATCTGCGAAGGCGAAACAACACAACTGACAGCATCGGGTGCGATCAGCCATGCCTGGACACCGGCTACAGGACTATCCTGTACGCCTTGTTCTAACCCCGTGGCTTCACCATCTACCACAACAGGTTATACTATTATCGGTACAAACGGCTCGGGCTGTAAAGACACTGCGGAACTGACTATTACCGTTTTGACAAAGCCTGTAGTAACAACGAACAGTAATCAGACAATATGTAATAGTGATACAGCCCTTTTAACAGCCACAGGTGCCAACAGCTATGTTTGGTTGCCCGCTGCTACTTTATCATGCAGTACTTGCGACAGCACGTTGGCGTTTCCAGCTGTTACTACTGCCTATTCAGTTATCGGTACATCTGCCAATGGCTGTAAAGACACCGCGGCAGTTACTGTGCAGGTAGATACGCTACCGGTGGTAAGCGCAGGCGCAGATAAAGAAATATGCATTGGCAGCAGCACAATGCTACTGGCAACAGGTGCAAATACATACGCATGGACACCTGCCACAGGGTTAAGCAATGCCAACGCTGCCAACCCCACAGCTAATCCTACAGTAAGTACCACATATATTGTAACAGGTACCAATGGGAACAACTGTTCTGCTACGGACACGGTGATTGTAACAGTGCATCCCCTGCCTACTGTAAGTGCAGGCACCGATAAGACGATATGTAAAGGTATCGGGGTAACGCTACAGGCTACGGGTGCTGATACTTTTACGTGGACACCCGCAACGGGGTTGTCATGCACCAATTGTGCTAACCCCATAGCCAACCCTGCAACTACTACCACCTACGTAGTAACCGGTGCAGACAGCAATGGCTGCTCTGCCAAAGACACAGTGACTGTTTTTGTAAATCCACAACCAACCGTTGGTGCAGGAAGTGATAAAACCATCTGCCTCAACGATTCTGTACAACTGCTGGCTACGGGAGCGTCAACTTATACATGGTCGCCGGGTACAGGTTTGAGTTGTACCAATTGTGCCACCCCTACAGCCGGGCCAGCGGTTACTACTACATATACAGTTATTGGCACCGATGCCAATGGATGTAAGGATACTGCTTCGGTAACTGTGAATGTAAACCCCTTACCGGTTATCGGTGCAGGGGCTAACAAATCAATATGCATCGGCGGCAGTGTCCAGCTCACTGCCACGGGTGGTAGTTCTTATATATGGTCGCCCAACTCTACACTGTCTTGCGGTAACTGTACCAGCCCCATAGCTACGCCTACTACCACCACCACTTACACCATAACAGGTACAGATACTAATCTCTGTACAAGTACGGGACAAATTACCGTTGTTGTTAACCCGCTGCCTACCGTAAGCGCCGGCAGCGCACAAAGCATATGCCAGGGTGACTCAGTTCAGTTGCAGGCAACAGGTGCAGCAAGCTACACATGGTCGCCGGCCACCGGCTTGTCGCAGAACAATATTCCCAATCCTAAAGCCAGCCCGGCTGCCACTACCACGTATACCGTTACAGGTACTGATGCTAACGGCTGTGTCAATACTGCCACGGTTACCGTGACGGTGAAACCAAGCCCTGTGGTAACAGCAGGAGCCGATGTAGCAATATGCCTCGGAAGTTCCGTGCAATTGCAGGCCACAGGCGCGGGAGCTTCGGGTACGTATAAGTGGGTGCCGGGCATAGGGCTCAGCTGCTCCAACTGCCCTAACCCGGTAGCTTCGCCAACAGGCACTATTACTTATATCGTCACAGGTACTGCATCCAACCAATGTACCGATACAGATACAATAACTGTAAAAGTGAACCCGCTGCCTACAGTATCTGCAGGTGCTAATGTGAGCATATGCAAAAGGGATTCCACGCAACTACAGGCTACCGGTGCTGATACTTATACATGGTCGCCGGCTACTAAGTTGTCATGCCTGGGTTGCCAGTCGCCGTTTGCTAAGCCGGATACTACTATTACATATACTGTTGTAGGCGTGGATACCAACGGCTGTAAAGACACTGCATCAGTCACAGTTACAGTAAAACCTTTGCCGGTCATTTCCGTATCAGCGTCGCGCAGCAAAATATGTGAAAACGATACGGTACAATTGCTGGCAACGGGCGGTTCGCCTTATAGCTGGCTGCCCAACAACGGCCTTTCTTGTCCGACCTGCGCTAATCCTGTAGCTACTTTGCAGTATCCAACGACCTTCCAGGTAACCGGTTTCCTGAACGGCTGTGGTGATACAGCCAGCGTGTTTGTAGATGTAATTCCCAAACCGCCGGTATCTGCCGGGCCCGATAAAGAATTCTGTATAGGTGGCTCCTCTACGCTGAATGCAACAGGTGCCGGGACATATACCTGGTCGCCGGCCGGAGGGCTGAGCTGTACCAATTGCCCCTCACCGGTGGCTAATCCCACAGCTACCACTGTATACATAGTTACAGGTGTAGACAGCATCGGCTGCAAGGCTACAGATAATGTGACCGTTACGGTTAACCCGCTGCCACTGATAAATGCGGGTGAAGATAAAACAGCCTGCGAAGGGCAACCTGTTCAGCTGAATGCAACGGGCGGTGTTAGTTACACCTGGTCTCCGGCTGCCGGGCTCAGTTGTACTGCCTGTGCTGACCCACTGGCTACCATCAACAGCACGGCTGCTTATACTGTGACGGGTACTGATGCCAAAGGCTGTGCCAATACAGATGAAATAGTGGTGAATGTGATCAACAGGCAAGACGTGACTTACAGCAAGGACGACTCGATATGTATAGGCGAAGAGATCATGCTATCTGCTGCAGGTGGCACCAACTATACCTGGTGGCCGGCACAGGGGCTGAGCAATACGCAGGGTGAAAGTGTTGTAGCTAAACCTTCAGGCACTACAAAGTATGGTGTTGTTATCAGGCAGGGCGACTGTTTTACAGATACAGGTTATGTAACCGTATATGTGTTCAGCTATCCTGAAATAGATGCCGGTCCGGACCTGGACATGAGAGGTGGTACGGAAGTACGGATAGAAACCAGGAGCAGTAATGTGAAGAGCTACCTGTGGACACCTGCTGAGGGATTGAACTGTACGGGCTGCGCTAATCCCGTAGCTTCACCCAGGCGCACTACTACCTACCTGGTAGAGGTCACATCCCCGCAGGGCTGTACGGCCAAAGATGATGTAACGGTGCATGTGACCTGCAGCGGCGACCAGCTCTTTATAGCCAACACCTTTACACCTAATAACGACGGCGTCAATGACCTGTTCTTCCCGCAGGGAAAAGGGTTGACGAATGTACAGCGCTTCAGCGTGTACACCCGTTGGGGCGAACTGGTATTCGACAGGCAGAATATGCCGCTGAACGACCCCAACTATGGCTGGGATGGTACGTTCAAAGGCGACCCGCTGAAACCGGATGTATTTGTGTATGTGGTAAGGGCTGTTTGTGACGATGGTCAGCCGATTGAAATAAAGGGCGATATATCATTAATACGATAAAAGAGAATTTTTTAAAAAAGAGAGTATGAAAAGATATGTGGGGATGATTCTTGTAGTACTGGTGGCTGTTTCGGGCCGTGCGCAGGATATACATTTTTCCCAGTTTTACGAGAACGCTATTATGCGCAATCCCGGGCTGACGGGTATCTTCAGTGGTGATTATAAAGTAGGGGCTAACTACCGCACCCAATGGAGTAATATATCCGTACCGTTCCGGACGTTCCTGGTGTCTGCGGAAACAAGAGTGGTTACCAACAGGCAGGTGGGCGATTACCTGAGTTTTGGCGTAGCTGCTACCTATGATATGGCCGGCAGCATCAGCTTCAACAGCCTGCAGGTATATCCTGCACTCAACTACAATAAGTCGCTCGAAGACAAGCGTAATTCTTATCTGTCAGTAGGCTTTGCAGGTGGGTATATCCAGCGCTCTATTGATTTTTCCAAAGCTACCTTCAGCACGCAATACGTTAACGGCAGCTATTCATCCACCAATATGTCCGGCGAAAACTTCAATAATACCACCCTGGAAAATTACGACGTAGCGGCAGGTATCAGCCTCAACAGCTCCGCCGGTCCCGCCAATATCGTTAATTACTATGTTGGTTTTTCAGCATTTCACCTCAATAAGCCTAAGCACGCTTTCAAAGACGACAATGTATTGATAGTACTGGCTACCAAGTATGCAGCGAATGCAGGTTTTAGCTGGAGGATCAACAACCAGTTTGGCCTGGTGGCACATATGGATTATTACAAGCAAGGCACCTATACACAACTTATAGGCGGTGGTATGGCCAGTTGGCAAACGGCAAGCGAAACGGGCAATAACTTCAAGATCTACGCAGGACTGTTTGTGCGGGCTAAAGATGCTATCATCCCTACAGTCAAGATCGATTACGACATTTATTCGCTTACTTTTTCTTACGATGTCAACTCATCCAGCCTGCAGCCCTATACAAGGGGCGCCGGCGGCACCGAACTTTCATTGTTCATCAGGGGCAGGTACAAAAAGAATGCCCAATACGGGTCCAATGTTAGTTGCCCCCGCTTCGACCATATGTTGCAGGGCGACCCCGGTATGTATAACTAAACACAACACCGGGTAAAAAATAAAATCGGCGTGCCAGGGTGGTACGCCGATTTGTGTTATATCGTCCTATAGATATGCTATTCTGTGGGTTCCTTAGCACCGTCAAATACAAACTTGAAGCCGATGCCATGTATGGTCTGTAGCTCCACGCCCGGCTGATCTTTCAGGTATTTGCGCACTTTGGTGATGAACACGTCCATGCTCCTGCCCAGGAAGTAATCTTCCTTGCCCCATACGTTCAGCAGTATCTCATCGCGCTTCAGTACCTTATTGGCATTGTTGCACAGGTATTTTATCAGGTCGGCTTCGCGTTGGGTCAGTTGTTTGTCTTTAACCCCGCCTTTCAGCGTCAGGTTATTGTAGTCAAACTCCAGGTTGCCCAGTTTGATGGAATCCGCCATTTCTTCCTCGTGCTTCATGGTACGCTTCAGGAACACCTCTAAGCGCAGCAGCAGCTCCTGCATATTGAAGGGCTTGGTGATATAATCGTCGGCACCACTGCGGAAACCGGCTATCTTATCATCGTCCATCGATTTGGAAGTAAGCAGCAGGATAGGGATATGCTGGTTTTTCTGCCTTATCTGGTTGGCCAGGCTCATACCGTCCTTTTTTGGGAGCATTACGTCCAGCAGGCAAATGTCAAAATTATGTTTCATAAACTGCGCCCAGGCAGCTTCGGCATCGGGGCAATGCACCACGTCGTAGCCATTTTTGGCCAGGCTGTCTTTTACTACATAACTCAGCGTTGCATCGTCTTCTACAAGTAGTATTTTCGCTTTATCCGCCATATATTAATGTTGATATTATTTCCCGGTAATCGACTTTTTAGAAAAAGTATCTCTTTCTTTCCGATTTGCAAGATACAAATCCCCTTCCGCATGTATATATATTTTCCGGAAAAATCTTCCATCCGGCATAATAGTGCTTCTCAACTGCTGTTGGGGTGTATGGCCAAATCTGCTACAAGATAATTGATAAACTTATAATATGGAAGTGCGGAGGTATGAAATATGCACTATTACTTGTATGTGAAATGCTTCCTAAAAGGTACATGTATCTACATGCCGGGCTATTATGCGAAATGGCATCGGAATCTGCGGCTGGCTGGCATATTATCTGTACCTTAGTATGAATGACTAAATTTCAATATAATGAAATGTGTAGCCATATTGTTTTCAGTTCTGTTCTTTTCTGTCGCCGCAATTTCACAACCAGCTATCCAATGGCAAAAAGCCTACGGTGGTACCGCCCTGGATTGGTTGGGTGACGTAATACAAACCAAAGATGGCGGGTACCTCTTATTGGGCAAAATAAGCGGACTGAAAGCCGACGGTGATATATCCGGCAAGCACGCTGGCTATGATTATTGGTTAGTCAAAACAGATAGCCTGGGTGTCATTCAGTGGGAGAGAAACTATGGCGGGGATAACGCAGATGAGGGCAATAGCATAGTTGCGGCAAAGGATGGGGGCTACCTGTTGTTCGGAAATTCAAACTCCGGTGATAATGACGTTACCAATAATTACGGGCTGGCGGATTATTGGCTGGTGAAAGTAACGGCCAACGGTACGCTGAGCTGGCAGAAAAATTACTGCGGCTCCGGTTTTGATATCGGGAAGACGATCAGGGCAACATCAGACGGGGGGTATATAATGGTGGGATATACCAATTCGGACGATTATGATGTTTCGATGGTTAAAGGAGACCGTGACATCTGGGTACTGAAAGTAAATGCAACAGGCGATATACAGTGGGAAAAATCCTATGGAGGCTCCGGTATCGACCTGGGAAATGATATACAGGAGGTAAGCGGAGGTGGGTATATCATTTGCGGAAGTACAACATCATCCGATAGCGATTTGACGAATAACTATGGGCTGGCGGATTACTGGCTGATAAGGATAACTGCGACAGGCGTCATCAGTTGGCAAAAGAACTATGGAGGTAGTATGGACGATGAGGCATTTTCGGTGGCCGTTTCTGACGACGGAGGATATATAGTGGCAGGGAGTTCAGCCTCTAACAACCGGGATGTATCAGGTAATCATGGAGGTAAGGATGCCTGGATCGTAAAAACAGATGCATCGGGAGCTATAGTTTGGCAAAAATCATTGGGAGGTTCTGGAGATGAGTCTGCCATGATGGTGCAGCAACAAGCAGGTGGGAAATACATACTGGCGGGAAAAACATCATCAGCTGACGGAGATGTGCAGGGATTGCACGGTACAATGGCAGATATGTGGGTGATGGCGCTATATAGCAATGGTACGTTCAGGTGGACGAAAACTATAGGCGGAACATCTGCTGATGAAGGGCGTGTCGTACGTGAGACAACAGATGGTGGGTACATAGTCGGTGGCCATAGTGAATCTGCCGATGGTGATGCCACAGGTTCCGGCAATCATAACAGTTGGGATTATTGGTTGGTCAAACTAAGCGCAGCTGTAAACATAGATAATACTGAATATGCACAGGATACTAAAGTGTATCCCACTGTCACCAAAGGTGTGGTTTATGTGTCATTGGGTGCCGGTACAGAGGATTCAGAACTGAGGGTTTATAACCTTTCCGGCCAATTGATAAGTACCGATGCCACGACCAATGCTGAGAGGATGATTGATCTTTCCGGCCATCCGGCAGGAACATACTATCTGCATGTAATTCACCCAAAGCACAAGTCTGTACATAAGTTGGTTTATATGGCTGAATAGAGAAGCGAAATCGCATGTCTTTTTTATTATATTTTGCGTATATTTGCTATAGTAAATATGTACAGCCAGGCAGCACACCAAACCATAGATTATGAAACACGAACATCACCCTCTCAACCCAAGCAACATATTGTTACCATCAGCTTCCATCCCCAACCAGCAGTTGGGGCTTTTTATTATCCCTACCTCCCCGGGAAAGACACCTGCAGAGTTAACAAAAGTTAACAAAGTGTATTGCAACGAAATGATTATCAGTTATTTACCAGAACAGGTTATTGCCTGCCGGTTAAGGCATTTCGCACATATTCGGTATAGTCAGTTAACAACCGAACGCAGTGAGCTCAACGAGACAAATGAAAAAGACATGAATTATCAGGTTAACATAAACGTCAATACAACTTGTTACGATTTTAACCTGTCAACCCGCTACCCTTTTAAGCCATTAACCTTATCTTGCAGCCTGATAAAAACAAATATTAAGCAATGCCACTGATAGCGCCTTCCATACTTTCCGCCGATTTTCTGAACCTGGGCCGTGATATAGAAATGGTGAACAACAGCGAAGCCGATTGGTTTCACCTGGACGTGATGGACGGGCGTTTTGTACCCAATATCAGCTATGGTATGTCCATCATCAAAACCATGAAGAAGGTGGCTACTAAAACCTTCGATGTACACCTGATGATCGTGGAACCCGAAAAGTATTTCTCAGATTTCAAAGATGCCGGCGCGGATATACTGACAGTACACTACGAGGCCAGTACCCATCTGCACCGCAATATACAGGCCATCAAAGCCTTGGGTATGAAGGCAGGGGTATCGCTCAATCCGCACACTCCCGTTCAGGTGCTGGAAGATATTATAGCAGATATTGACCTGGTGTTGATCATGAGCGTTAACCCCGGCTTCGGCGGACAGAAGTTTATACCGCAGGCGCTGGAAAAGGTAAAGAAAGTAAAAAAGATGATTACGGACAGTGGTAGCAGTGCCCTGATAGAAGTAGACGGCGGCGTAACACTGGATAACGCCCCCACACTCGTGGCTGCAGGTGCCGATGTGCTGGTGGCAGGTAATACCGTATTTTCTTCGCCCGACCCCGCAGCAACCATTCAACAACTGAAACAGGCAGGGAAATAAACTTTCAACTATTACCGTTAACAGACAGATGCAGAAGCTCACCGTATTTATTGTCCTCCTCATGGCGCTGGCTACAACGGGCCTCGCGCAGCAGTTTGCCTATATTAAAGGCCGTGTTACTAACGAGCGGGGCAGGGGGATAGAAGCGGTGACGGTAGCGGTAAGCGGTACGGGCATCGGCACCGGCACCGACAGGAAGGGTAATTACGAGCTGCAGGTACCCGCCAACACTACCATTACTGTAGCATTTACCTATGTGGGCTACGAAACACAGACCCAATCGCTGACGATGGTGCCGGGGCAAAGCAAGACCATCGACATACAACTGGAAGAGTCAGCCACCCAACTGGAGGAGGTGACTAAAACAGCCGACCGCAGCGAAGAGGCCGGAAATATAAAACTGGATGTGAGTAAAGCAGGGCTGATTCCCACTGTGGGTTTCGGCAGCGGCGTGGAAGCGTTGATAAAGACCTATGTAGGCAGCAACAATGAACTGACCTCTCAATATAATGTACGCGGTGGCAACTACGATGAGAACCTGGTGTATGTCAACGATTTTGAAATATACCGCCCGTTCCTTACCCGTAGCGGACAGCAGGAAGGGATGAGTTTCGTGAACGCCGACCTGGTGTCCGGGGTGAATTTCTCGATAGGTGGTTTTCAGTCTAAATACGGCGATAAGATGTCGAGCGTATTGGATGTCAATTACAAAAATCCAACAGAATTTGGCGGACGTGCAATGATAAGCGCCCTGGGAGCCAGCCTGGCCCTGGAGGGAGCATCTAAAAACGGGAAACTGACCTGGCTGGCCGGTGCCCGTCAAAAAAGCAACCAATACCTGCTACAGTCTCAACCTACCAAGGGTGTGTACAACCCCTCTTTTACCGATGTACAGGCTGATATCAAATATCATTTCAGCCCCAAATGGGAGGTAGAACTGATAGGCAACTATGCCCGCAACCGTTTCAACTTTGTGCCGGAAGAACAGACCAGCAGCTTCGGGCTTATCAACAAGGCGTTCCAGCTACGCGTGTTCTACGACGGACAGGAAATTGACCAGTTTGACTCCCGTTTCGGGGGTGTGTCTACTACCTTCAAACCCAATAGTAAGTTACGCCTTAAATTACTCGCCTCAGGTTTCCAGACCAATGAGAAAGAAACCTATGACTTCATGGGTGAGTACCTGCTGGGCGAGTTGGAGACGGACCTGGGCAAGGAAGATTTCGGCCAGTTAAAGACCTACCTCGGTACCGGCCTTATACATACGTATGCCCGCAATTACCTGCAGGTAAACGTAGGCGACATAGGGCACCGGGGCAGCTACGACGGCGGCAAACACTTTATACAATGGGGACTGGGTGCAAATATTACATCCATCAGCGATAAGCTGAACGAATGGGAGCGCCGCGATTCAGCGGGTTTTACGCAGCCCTTTGACCCCAATAGCCTGGAGCTGACAAAAGTGTACGCTTCTTCATCCGATTTTAACTATATCAGGTATACCGGCTACCTGCAGGATAATTTCAAACTAAGCGACTCCATCGACCTGACAGGTTCTATCGGGGCAAGATTCAACTACAGCACGCTGAACGGTGAACTACTCGTCAGCCCCCGCGCACATCTTGCTTACAAGCCGGAATGGAAGAATGATATTGTTTTCAAATTGGCGGGCGGGCTCTATCAACAGCCACCGTTCTATCGTGAGATGCGCGACCTGAATGGTAATGTCAACCAATCGCTGAAGGCGCAGAAGTCGTTCCATATATTATTGGGCAGTGATTATAACTTCCTGGGCTGGGGACGACCATTCAAGCTGACTACAGAGGTATATTATAAAGGCCTCTGGGACATTGTGCCCTACGAGTATGATAATGTACGCATCCGCTACTTCGGCAAAAACAACGCCGTCGGCCGTATTTATGGAGGAGAAGTACGTATATATGGTGATATAGTAAAAGATGCCACATCGTGGATAAGCGTAGGTATTATGAAAGCGGAGGAAAACCTAACTGACGACATCATCGTATACAAAAATACAGCAGGTGCAGATAGTGCTACGGTGGAGCCGGGCTATGTGCCCCGCCCTGCCGACCAGCGTTTTATGCTGGGCATGTATTTTGAGGACTACCTGCCCCGCAACAAAAATTTTAAAATGCACCTGAATCTCATGTATTCCACGGGGTTGCCTTTCGGCCCTCCCGACCAGAAGCGATACGGCGATACATTGCGCCTGCCGCAATATATACGTGTAGATATAGGTTTCTCGGCCCTGCTGCTGGATGGCAGCAAACATAAGGATAAGAAGTTGCTCAACAGCTTCAAGAAAATCTGGTTCAGTGCAGAGGCGTTCAACCTGCTGGGTATACAAAATACATTATCTTACACCTGGATACAGGATCAGAGCAGCGGCCTTACTTTTGCAGTACCCAACCGCCTTACATCGCGGCTGATTAATGCTAAACTGATAGTGGATTTCTGATTTGGAAACAGAAAAATAATAAGAGATGAAAAACATATTATTTATCGTATTTGTGCTTATTACAGGAGCAACTGCCTGCAAAAAGAAAGACACATATGGCTATACCTGCCGCTGCCAGGACAAGAACTCGGGGCAGACAGATACCATTTATACGCTTAGGGTACCCACATCCGGCGAGGCCTCGTACCGTTGTAAAGACTTTGCAGACACCGCCAATGCCTCTGGCAAGAATATAGAATGTAAAATCGACTAAATTGAGCGATTTTATTATTTATGACAAATACATGGCAGCAAGGCTATAAAATTAGTCGAGAGTTTTATAATTTTGTTAACTTAGCCTTTCGTTTGGCTACTAAGCATAAATGTTCTGAAAAATGAAAAAAATATTAATACTGGCAGCTTCTACAATAATATTCACTTCTTGCACCAAGGAGTATGTGTGTGAATGCAGCGACTCCGTTAGTGATGAGAAGAGTGAAATGACATACTGGACAAACCAGAAATCTCATGCCAGGCGCCTGTGCGAAGATTGGGCTACCCGTCAACGTAGCGTATTCCCCGACAGGGATCAACTAACTTGTACAATTAAGTAAATTATCTTAACCGGCTTTCGCCGGTTTTTTTATAGCATGCACCTCTATGACTGATTCTCACCATTGCTATATTTAAGGGAATTTTATATATTTGTAGTAGCCCCAATGAGTCACGTAGGCGAAACCATAGGCATCTTTAAAGATATGGCGGAAGCTATTTCGGCCAGGCACTTAGCTAATATCAGGCTAATGGCTGCCGAAAAAGGGGCGCGCCCGCCTTTTGATGACCTGATGGCACAGTTGAAACTAATGGAGCAGGAACTAACCGGACAGGGAGTAAAATTCATTGAAAAGCACAATGGAACACCTGCCGAACGGGAAGCACTTACCGAAGAATTAAAAGGTGCTATCCGCGCCACAATTGAGGGATTTATCCGGCAGTTATAAGTCTCACATTAAAATCGGTATAAAACAGCTGCATCCTCGGTACAAGGCAGGTTGTGTCCCTCATTTTAGCTATCTTTAAATACGAAAATTGTAACTAATGGTAAACGTTATACCCAAAAGTATAATAGCTGTTGTATTGCTCCTACTGGGCGTAGGCTTTTCAGGAGGAACGGTATTGGCAAAGGAAGGAACATCGATATCTCAACAGCAGGTTGCGGGCTTCGTTCGCAATGTAGGGCAGGTAAGAGACCAGCATAATAATCTCCGTAGCGAAATAGATTTCAAACTACCCGCCGGCGCGCTGAATATTTTTATTGGTGCAGGCGAACTGCATTATCAATGGGCGAAACCACGAACACGCGATGAAGAGGGGACTGTGCTGCAGTATGAGGGGTATCGGCTGGATGTGACATTACATGGTGCGAATACAAACGTGCAGCCCATTGCCGAGCAACCGTTAAACCAATATGAGCGGTATTATACAAACGGCCTTGACGGTGCCGTAGCCCATACCTGCAAAAAAATAGTGTATAAAAATATTTACCCGCAGATAGACTGGGTATTATACCTGACAGAGCAAGGCTTGAAATATGACTTCGTTGTGCACCCCGGTGGAAACGCAGGGGATATAAAAATAACATATGCCGGTGCGGAAAAACTCGTGGCAGAGAATGGCAATATTACAGCTACTACCCCTATGGGTACCGTTACAGAAAATGCCCCGTATACCTACTACGCACATTCAGATATTTCTATCCCATCGGAGTATGTACTGGAGGGTAATACTATCAGTTTTAAGCTAGCTCAGAACAACGGCAATATAGTAATAGACCCTTCACTGGAGTGGGCCACGTATATGGGTGGCAGTTCAGGAGACTTTGGTTTATGTGCTTCATCCGATACAGCCGGTAATGTGTATATGGCAGGCATTACAGCCAGTGCGTCCTCATCAAACGTTTATACTTCTGGTGCACACCAGATACTCTTTGGGGGTAACGACGACGGCGTTGTTACCAAATACACAGCGGGTGGTGTACGCCAGTGGTCCACATATTACGGTGGCGCAGGCAAAGAAGCAATCAACTCCATAACTGTTGATAGGGAAAACAATATTATATTTTGTGGTTATACCGACACATCTTATACAGGCATAGTTCCTAGTAGCGGCACTGTCCACCAGGCAACATATGGCGGCGGCGACAATGATGTTTTCCTGGTAAAAATGAACCCAAATGGTGTACGCCAGTGGTCAACGTACTATGGAGGAGATAGTAGTGAACGGGATGGTAACTATTACCAGTGTGGGGTAGTTTGCGATACGGCCCTGAATATATACCTGGCAGGTGTAACCGCAAGTGACACCGGTATTGCCACCACAACCACCGGTGTTCAACAAACTACAAGGGCAGGCGGATATGATGGTTTTTTAGCTAAATTCAATGCGGGTGGCGTGCGCATATGGGGTACTTATTACGGGGGTGCAAATGATGATCGTTTTACCATTGCAGGCGCCGACAGTGCAGGCGTTGTATATGTTGCGGGAAATTTCCAAAGCACCGGTATGGGTACATCGCTTACGCATTCACCAAGCAAACCCGGAGGTTCAAGTGTAGATGTACTAATTGCCAAATTCAACCCGGCGGCCGGTAGCCTTATATGGGCTACGTATTATGGTGGATCACTGATTGACGAAGCCCGCGGCCTGGTTGTCGGCGACAGCAGTATGGTGTACATATGCGGATCCACACAAAGCTCAAGTGGTATTGCAAGCTCGGTAGCGCAGCAAACCGTGCACGGTGGCGGGTATGATATGTTCCTGGCTAAGTTTGACAGCACGGGTAACCGCAAATGGGGCACGTACCTGGGTGGTTCCAGCCTCGATCATGGTGGTAACGTTGTACTGGATCACAAAGGTCTGCTAAATACAACCGGCATTACTTTCAGCACTTCCGGTATTGTAACTCCTGACGCTTTCAATCCGACCATTGGTGGAGGTATTGATGCCTTCATTGCTATATATACATCGGGAGGCAATAAAACATGGGGCACATACTATGGCGGTTCAGGCAATGATTATGGTTTTGGTGTGGCAAGGGGCAAGTCTTCAGGCCATATATACTTTACAGGAAATACAGAAAGCAGTTCTGATATATCCTACAATGGAAGCCAAAACGCGTACGGTGGCAACAATGATGCCTTCATGGTAAAAATAACCCCGGATACCAGCGTTTCTATTGTGAAAACCTCCGTACAATCTGTCTACTGCGAGACCGATACATTCACGCTTGGTTATGTAGTTACGGAGCCTTTCCGTCCCGGCAACGTGTTTACGGCTCAGTTGTCCAACAGTTCGGGCAGTTTTACATCACCGACGAATATCGGCACTTATGCGGGGAATCAGCCGGGCACTATCAATGTAAGTTTGCCCGCCGGCGCCACCGGTACCGGTTTCCGCATCAGGATCATCGCTACGTCACCGGTCGACACATCTTACGACAACGACTTTAATATAAACATCAAACCATTGCCGGTAAAACCGGTAGCGACCAGCAACAGCTCAGCCTGCAGCAACGATACACTTAAGCTATTCTCCACGGTATCAACTTCCGGCTCAACTTATAGCTGGACAGGTCCCGACAGCTATACCGCCGCTACGCGAAATGCTATACGCACCAATATGACGGCAGCGACGCATTCAGGTAGTTATATCGTCACTGCTGATCTGAACGGCTGTACCAGGAAAGATACTACTACCGTTGTAATACGGCAGGCTGCTCCAAAACCCAATCTTACCAGCAATGCTCCATTGTGCAGCGGCGACAACCTGAACATGACGGCCACCAACCTGACCCAGGGCCTGGGAATGAAATGGACCGGGCCTACCAGCTTCTCAGATACAGGAACAACCAGCGCAACAACCGCAACTAAAAGCAGGCTGAATGTCAGCACTTCGGATGCGGGCAATTATATATTCACGATTTGGATGAACAACTGTGCCAGCCGCGATACCGTGGCGGTAACTATTGCCCAGAAGCCTGATCCTGTTACTGCAGGCAGCAATAGCCCTGTATGTTCTCATGAAACACTGCAATTGACGGCCAATACGCCTACATCGGGCGTGGTATACAACTGGACCGGCCCTTCTTTCATTGCCAATAACCAGCAAAACCCTACCAGGACAAACCTTCAAACCTCTTACTCCGGCAACTACATTGTGGAAGCTGATATGCTGGGCTGCAAAGTGAGGGATACGGTAACAGTTGTTATTAATCAATCTCCCGACAAGCCTGTGGCATCAGCTAATAAAACAGCTATATGTAGCGACGAAGACCTTGTGTTGACCGGTACCAACATATCTTCAGGCGCTACGGCCACATGGAGAGGACCTAACGGCTACGGGCCATTCTCCAATCCGCACACAAGGCAGAACATACAGGTGAACCACTCGGGTGATTACATACTAACATCTGAACGTTCTAACGGCTGCAAGCAAAGCGACACGGTAACCGTTACTGTAACCCAGTCTTATCCTCTGCCCATTAGTCTTGTTGCTGATCCGGGTACAATAGTTTGTCCCACCACATCCATGAAGTTCTTTGCACAGGGGAAACCGGGAAATGCCAGTATTAAATGGACAGACCCGGCATTGCAAACGACCCTGAACGTAGATACATTGAGGATACCAAATATGAGCTATTCAGATTCCGGATGGTATTTTGTAGAAGTAGTCACCGGAGCTTGTTCTCTGGCTGTCGACTCAATACACGTATCGGTTGTTGACACTATATCGCCACCGGTACTTACACTTCCGCCGTATGATTGTGAAGGTGACTCTATGAAAGTAATTTTCTCTCACCCGTATCTGATAAAATTTGATGTAATCGCACCGGGCGACTCGGTGTTAGGCATTGCAGGTGTTACAATCAATCCCCTGGATAAAAACAAACACCATGGCAGGTGGATAGTACGTGTCGAATCCGGTGGATGTAAAGCCGCAGACACGGGCTATCTTGACGTCCGCCCAAGTCCGGCCAAGCCCGTATCAAATAATAACGGGCCTATATGCGAAGGTGAAACACTTGACTTGACTGCCAACAGCACAACACCCGGTGTCACTTATAGTTGGAAAGGGCCTACCGGCTATAGTTCTAATAGCCAGAACCCATCTATTCCGGATGTAGACTCCGGTACTCATGCCGGGTATTATATAGCCCGTGCATTTACCAACGGCTGCTACTCTACACCGGATAGTACCCTGGTAGCTATTATACCCAACCCCAAACCGGAAATTAATACCAACAGCCCTGTATGTGAGGGTGCAGAGATCAGCATGTGGGTAACGCCTAATCCGGATGAAACTTATTCGTGGGCCAGCGTGAATGACCCCGGCTTCAGTAGTTCAGGGCCTGGCGCGGCTCGTAGCAATGCTGGCCTCAACGATGGTGGCGGCTATGTGGTTACCGCAGTATCGGGCGCTACAGGATGTAGGGGCAGAGATACAGCCGATATAAGCATTATACCGTTGCCAGGTGTACCCGAAGCAGTATATAACGGGCCGCTCTGCGAAGGAGATACTATGGTACTGGATGTAAACGACACTTCTACCAATGTATCCTATGTATGGACGGGTCCCGGCGGCTTCACGTATTTAGACAAAAAAGCCTTTGTATTTGGTGTGGCCATTGCAGGTTCCGGCCAGTATATAGTAACGGCGGAAAGAGGCGGCAAATGCAGGCGGCAGGATACCCTGGATGTGTTGGTAAAACCGCGACCACCCAGGCCGGATATCAGCAGCAACAGCCCGCTGGCTTCAGGTGAAACGCTGGAGCTGGAAATGAAAAACCCGGTGCCGGGAGCATCTTTCCAATGGAGAGGCCCCAATGGCTATGGGTCATTAGCGCAAAACCCGGTAATAGATAATGCGACCACCGCAGCTTCGGGCACATACTCATTAGTGACAACACTAAATGGCTGCAGCAGTTCGGCAATCACAATAGTTGTAGTAAATGCAACTGGCGCCGAAGTAGAAGAACTGATATTGTTTCCCAATCCGAACAAGGGCAACTTTACTGTAAAAGCAAAAGTGAGCAGGGACCAGATAATGCCATATGAAGTAGTGAACGTACTGGGCATGGTAGTGTATGCCGACGTAGTGCAAACCCGGAACCTGGAAATGGAACAGGAAATAAGTATGGACGGTTGGCTAACCAGCGGTGTGTATATATTCCGTATTATGATGTCGGGGCAAAGCAAGGAGATACTCTTCAGCGTTGTCCGGTAATACGCTGAATTTTCTTTAACTTAGTTGGTTACAAAACCACAATGTTTATGCGTAATAAAGTATTTAAGCCTGTTGCCCTGCTGCTGTTATCGGTAGCGACTTTTGTAACCAGCTGCAAAAAAGAAGCGAAAGATAACAGTGATGTTACCATTGTAAACCGGATAGACAGGCCGATAACAGTGGATCTATATGTTTCTGCAGACGATTATGCAAATAATAGTAACCTGCAGGAAAGGATAGTGATAGAGCCCAATGAGAATAAAATATTGCCCGGCGGCACCTTTGCCAAGAGCACTACTTACCACATGGACTGGTATTCCGAAGATTATTATTACAACAACTGGTATAATGACGATTACCCGGTAACAGGCAACAGGGTGCGTATACAGCCCGAACCCGGCAGTAATACCTATTACCTGGATCCGGGACTGAAAGGACAAGGCCGCAAAGCCTTTTTGAAAGGAGGTGGCACGGAAACCACCTGGATATCTATAGGCGCTTTCCTGTACAGCGGCACCTTTGGATATACCAACGAATGGAATACGCTTACGCCAAACGAACGATACCGCACTATAACTATCAAAAAGGGTTTTAACGCTGAATACCTTCATAAAGACGCAACAGGTACATTGGTGACAGAAAACCTGCGATTCATGGTACAGCAGACTGAAGTGCCGTACATTGAGTTTAAGAACGCCGCAGGACAGGCAGCAGGTAATATGACAGGCGGCAAACTGCCCACAGGCTCAGCACCCGATTATTACAGCAGTTCAATAGATACAGTTATGGCCTTGTTTCCTGACAACGAATACCTGTTTATGATGGTAAGAAAGTAGCAGCGTTTTTTTTGAAAGCGCATATCAGCGAAGTATTGCAATAAGGCGCCGAAAAAATTAACGCACCAATTTTACATTAAGATTGTAATAACTGACAGATATATGTATATTTACACAAATTTCGTAAATAATGCCTCCAAAAGCGAAACACGTAAAAGATGTTAAGCCGCTGCAACTGAAGCAGGCTGCAGCTATACTGATGAAGCGCCGCAACATTGCTACAAAAGGCGAAATAGCAGCTAAAATTAAAGTGACACCGTATTACTATTCTAAGGTGATAAATGGTGAAACACCGCTGACAGAAGCCTTTCTCGAAAAGTTCCTGAAATATGCACGCGCCGGTAGTGTCAACGAAATACTGGCCTCTAAGAAGCCGCCAAAGAATATGTACGAAGTAATTGCAGAAGGACTGCAGGCGTATATGGAAGCTAAGAAGGTGACACAGGCAGAACTGGCCGGCCACCTTAAGACAGACCAGCAGATACTCAGCCGCATATTACACTGCAAAAAGAAACTCTTCACGCCTGATATGCTGATAGAAATATTAAGGCTGATAAAGTATAAGATATAAGAGATGGAATTTCTAAAGAAGCCCCGGCAACTGCCGGGGCTTCTTCGTATTATTCGGACTTAACAATGCCATACTTTATAGCAAATAGCACCAATCCCGTTTTAGACCTGATATTGAACTTGGTAAATAGAGACTCGCGGTAGCCATCTACAGTACGGCGGCTTACTTCCATAGCATTGGCTATCTGCTCGTACGTAGGTTCTTTTTCGTCACAAACCAGTTTAAGGAAATCACGCTCGCGCTGGCTTACCTGGCCGAGTACCTGCTGCCGCTCGTCCAGCACAACTTCATTAGGAGATAGAAGTGCCTTAGCCAACATTTCATTGTGGTAATAGCCCGTACCTGTGACATCACTTATTGCTTTGCGCAGTACGTCAGCGGTTGAGCTCTTTGGCAGGTAACCCCTGATGCCCAGCCTGAAGAGGTTGATGATAGTGCGTTCGTCCGTTTCCAGTGTAAGTATCAGTACTGGTACTTTAGAGCCCTTTTGTTTGAGTGCTATCACAGTTTGCGTGCCGTCCATTACCGGCATGGCCAGGTCCATAATTATCAGGTCGGGCGGGCTTTGAAATGGGTATTCATTGATGAGTTCTTCGCCGTTATCGTACTCGCCTGTTACTTTGTAATTACCCAGGCGTTCTACCAGGGCTTTTAACCCGTTGCGCACTATCGGGTGGTCGTCTACCAGGAAGATATTTATCGCGTGTGACATGATTTAGCTCTCTGAGAAGGTAAATATACTGCCTTTGCCGGTAGCCGCTGTTATATTCAACGATACGCCCGCCAATTTAGCCCGTTTCTGCAGGTTGTGCAGGCCGGACCCCTTGCCGGATGCCAACACCTGTTCTTTATCAAATCCCCTGCCGTCATCTTTTATCTCCAGCATGAAGCTGTTGCCACCCCGCATGGTGATATGGATGTTTTTTGCCGTGGCATGTTTCAGGGCATTGTTCAGCACTTCCTGCAGCATCCTGAATATCATGATGCGCTTTCCCTTGTCGAAGGACGGTTCTATACCATCTGTAGTCCAATGTACTTTCAGCCTCCTGAGCTGCGACAGCCTGTTCGCTTCTTTTTCTATGGCGTAATTAAGCCCTTGTGTTTCCAGGTAGTCGGTATTGAGGCTGTGGCTGAGCAGGCGCACCTGGTCTATGGTATCACTCAGGGTATTATCAACAGGTGCCAGTTTCTGAGCTATTTCTTCGTTGTCCAGTTTTTCCTGCTCCAGCTGCAGCCTGATGAGCGTGAGCAGTTGGCCGATGTTGTCATGCAGCTCGCGGGCCACATTAGTGAGCACCTGTTCCTGTACTTCATTTTCTACGATGCGCAGTTCCTTTTCATATTCCACCTGCATCTGTGCTATCTTCACCTCCTGCTGCACATGGCGGCGGTTGGCCAGTATCATAATGATGATAACACCGGCTACCAAAAGTAAGATCAGCATAGTGCTGACGGCAATCGTAAGTACAATATCATTCTCTAACATAAGCTCTCTTAGCCTGGCGGCCATAAAGATAGAAAGCTATGGCGACTAATGCGTAACGTAGAATTGCAGCAGCGAAATTGATCTTAAACAGCTTGCCAGCCAATTGCATATTGTTGCTAGTGAGATAGTTCATTAATCCAAATAATGGAATAATCGTCGCATAATAGATAATGATTGCCATCGCTATAAGAAACAAAGGCTGTTTGTATAGTTTTTTATGGTTGAAAATTGAATTGTCTATTAAAAGGACTAAATAGAAAATAATATAGAAAATTGCGTTGGTAATTACAGTCCAATTGTTGAATACATTAATACCATTTACTATTGTAATGATAATCCATACTATTGTTAAACACGGTATAAGATACTTGACAACTTGCCTAATATTTGAGCTTGTAAGTAATAACCAGCATGCACTGCCTAAAAGCCACACTTCTATAACGGTATAAATGTTGTACAACAGTACATTATTATACCCGGCATACTTTTGAACTGCCCAGGCTACAATATCGTTGACAAATGCCAAAAAGACTTGCAGTAGTAGGAGCTTGTACGGCAGGGCGAGTTTGTTTATGCAGTAAAAGCCTGCAAGAATGGCCAATAATTCGAATAAAGAAGTAGCAACTGTATAAGCCTGCATGGCTTTGCTTTTTTATTCGAATTATTGAGCATCAACAGCTGGCTGGATGTAAACATTACAATTAGGTGGGCACAGAGACGAATAATCCGCCCCCTTATTATGAAACATACTTATGTAGGTGTTATTATCCAGCATAGGATTGCCGCCGCTATCCGATAAATAAACTACCAACCCATGCGGCCACTGTACATGGCTGTATGCGGGATTGTCCTGGGTATAAGAGCAGGCTGCAAAATGCACACCGGCATTTTCGGGACTGCCGTTCTCGCTATACATCAGCTTTATTTCCGTAGCCCAGGGCAGTACCAGGTTTTTTACAAATTTATGCGGGCCATCTGCTAATCGTTCCATTACAGCTGCCTGGGGTTCTGTTTTGTAGAAGAAGCTATCCAGGTACATCATCCCGAAAAGCTGTTCATCGTTGGTTACGGAAAATACTCCGTTATTTATCTCGTACCATTTGCAATTAGTGGTATCCAGGTCGTAGATAGCCTCTGCACCGGGTGGTACAGGCTGTGCAGACGGTACCATACGGCACAGCTGCATGCGCAGGTATATTTCTCCCGGCACGGGTGCGAAACAGTGTACAAACCTGAGCGCGACCTCCGCCTCCGGAGTACCGGAGGTATTCACATAGTCGGTCACTGCGGCCTGCAGGTCATTCCATTGCGCGTTTATTACATGGCCACCAAAAGACGCCTCTGCATGTGTATAGTAATAATGCAGGTCGAAATTGGCGCGGCCATTCATATATGATTCGAGGCTGATGACGCGCGGGTCGGTTGAATTGTCTCCTATCTCTATTCTTACGGGCATAGCAGTTTGTTTGAGTGTGTGCCACAAAGTAAGATATTTCTGTATGACTTAACAAGCCCACCCGTGAAAAATACCCCCCTTCATTTGCACATATTCCCGTTGTACTGTTATTAAGCGTTCTGCACTTTTGTATTGCGGTCAAGAAACAGTGTTTGGTAAAACAACCGCTGATAATAAGAATTATCCTCTTTACCTGTAAACCCGTCACTATGAGGCAAAATGAACATGCGATGTATGATAAGGATTAGCTATACCGGCGGCAACGATAAGATAGGAGCAGCAGTGAGGAATGTCAATAAAATGTTTGCACATGTTGCCTTCCTGGATGCTATTTATAACAGTAAAAATTTTGACATGGCGACGATTTCACCCCAGGAGATAACAGACCTGTTTTGCAATACGGACCTGGAACTGACAGTTGACACCTATTGGCCCTTGCAACTTTCCAGCATGGCTGATGCCTATGACGACAGGCTGAATCCGACGGTAATACGCCTGAACAGGTTGAAGCTGAACAGGCCGGTACACAGCATATGCAATACCCTGGTGCATCAATGCGTACACGCCCTGAACGCCTGCTATCCTTCGCTCTACTTCGGCCATGGCGACAACGACCCTGAGGGTAAAGAAAACACAGCCCCTTTCCGGATAGCCGGGCTGGCACAACAGATAGTTGCGCGGGATAAAAAAGTGGTGCAACCCATGTTGCATGAGGAGTCCTGCAATGTACAGGCAACTGATGGGAACCACCGGCAAATCCAGGAAGCCCTTTACCATGGAGGCATTTTCTGCATATATGATATGATGAGCATACTGGAAGCCAACTAGCACTTCCACGGTAAGAACATCATTTCACTACGAAATACCCCAGCAACAACCAAGCTATACCCTTAGCCAGGAAGAAGATGAAGCCCCAGACACCGATTTTCTTCAGCCATTTCATCAACTTGTTTTGTTTGTGTACCGCTTCCATCAGTGAGCAATGATTTCATAAGTTTTGAAATCGCTGCTCATAGGGGCGGAGCGGCCTTCTTCTTTCGCCTTTGCCAGGTCAGCAAAGCCACGTTTATGCCCTTGTATGAAAGCATCGGATTTTGTCCAGTCTTTAAAAGCCGCTTCAGTCTCCCAATAGCTCACTATCAGGTAATTATCTCCCTCTTTAGCAGGACGTAGCACATGCATTTCTATAAAACCGGGCATGGTGTCGATGGCATGGGCACGGCTTCCGAACAGTTCTTCGAAACGCTCGCGGTATTCAGGCGTACAGTTGATATAATTAACAGCAACAAATTTCTTTTCCATGCAGCAAAGCTATGTCTGTCACAATTCTGTCAGTTGCTGCATCGGGAAAATCATTTTAGATATCGGGAAGATCGGTGTTTATCCTTCCAGGTGGAGCGATATGACAATCATACGCGTACTGAGTACGTCAATAGCATTACTCAGGGGGATATTGGGATCTCTGAAAAGTTGGTTCCCCAATCCCTGGCTTAACTTGATCTCAGGCGAAAAAATGAAGTTCGGGTAGTAAAATTCAAAACCTACTCCTAATTCATAACCAAAGTCGGCTGCAGAAACCTTGATAAATTCATCCTTTCTGCGCGAGCGAGCATTTGCAGCCATGTCATAATCGAACTTGACACCCGTAATGGCGTAGAAACGGAAATTCTTTATCCTATCACTCTTGAACTTGAGTTGCAGCGGCAGGTGCATATATATCGACTCTACTGTACGGTTAGATATGCTGTCATTACCGGCGACATCCCGAACGTTCAGGCCTACCTTCTTTTCGGCAAAGGCTAATGATGGCACAAAACGCAGATCGACAAAACTACCGAGCCTGAGATTGCCCATCAACCCGAGGTTGAAGCCCGGCCCGGATGAGGGCTGTATCGATTTAAAAGTGTCGTTATCTACAAAACTTTGAGAGTATTTTATGCGGTAGGAAGAAGAGTTGTACCCAAAAGTAATACCGAAATAGTACGGCTTGGCGTCATGTTCAGGCATATTCAGCACCTTACGCTGCGCTACAGCAGGTGCGGCCATAAAAACTGCCAGGGCTATTACTAATATGTGTTTGATCCGCATCAAGAATGTTATCGGTAAATATAACGAACGGGACGAAGATACAGTATGTTAAAACGTTATAAAAGTTTAGAACTACTTAAAAATCATGTTCCTATATGGTTAATCCCTCCTTTTCACGCATCTCCTTTATGAAATCGGTACCGCAAGCCAGTTTTTTGGCTGCGGGCGATTTAAGGTCTATCATTCGCCAGAATGGGGTGATTTGGGATATACTTTTGCCTTTCATCAGTTCTTCCCATGAGTTCTCTGCTACTATGCG
>DATCSV010000335.1:0-2970 GCA_036568285.1 Flavipsychrobacter sp.
GTCAGTGCTAACATCATAGACCAGTGTGTGGCGCAGGGTGTGCCCTTTGCCCGCGAGTATGGCGGACTGCTGAGCAACCGCTCATTTGGTGGTACACAGGTGCAACGTACGTTTTACGCTGCAGGACAGACAGGACAGCAGTTGCTGATAGGTGCTTACCAGGCATTGGAGCGCCAGGTGGCATTAGGTAATGTAACACAATATAGCCGCCACGAGATGTTGGAGGTAGTAGTAATAGATGGAAAAGCACGTGGTATCATAGCCCGCAACTTAGTAACCGGTGAACTGGAGCGTCACTTTGGCCATGCGGTATTATTGTGCAGCGGTGGTTATGGTAATGTGTTCTACCTGTCGACCAACGCAATGGGCAGCAACGTAACGGCTGCATGGAAAGCGCATAAGAAAGGCGCTTTCTTCGGCAACCCCTGCTTTACGCAGATACACCCAACATGTATACCGGTAAGTGGTGATCACCAGTCGAAGCTGACGTTGATGTCAGAATCGCTGCGTAATGACGGCCGTATATGGGTGCCCAAAAAACAAGGCGATAACCGCAAGCCGAATGATATACCTGAAGAGGAAAGGGACTACTACCTGGAAAGAAGATACCCAGCATTTGGTAACCTGGTACCGCGTGACGTTGCCAGTCGTGCCGCTAAAGAGCGTTGCGATGCGGGTTATGGCGTTGGTGCATCTAAGCAGGCTGTATACCTTGATTACGCCTCGGCTATTGAGCGTTATGGTAAAGTAGAGGCCAATAAGCTGGGCCTTGAAAACCCATCAAAGGAAAAGATAACTGAACTTGGTAAAGGAGTGGTGGAAGCCAAATACGGCAACCTGTTTGAAATGTATGAAAAGATAACAGGCGAAAACCCCTACGAAGTACCTATGCGTATATACCCTGCGGTACACTACACGATGGGCGGCTTGTGGGTAGATTACGAACTGCAGACAACCGTGCCCGGATTGTATGCTTTGGGCGAGGCCAACTTCAGCGACCACGGTGCTAACCGCCTCGGTGCATCGGCACTGATGCAGGGCCTGGCAGATGGTTATTTTGTGATTCCTTATACATTGGGTAATAACCTGGCCGATGATATACGCACCAAGGCAATACCTACAGACCATCCTGCATTCGTGGCAGCAGAAAAAGAAGTAAGCGACCGCATCAACAAGCTTATGAGCATCAAGGGTACGGAAAGTGTTGAGAGCTTCCACAAGCGCCTGGGTAAGATCATGTGGGACAAGTGCGGTATGGCGCGTAACGAAAAGGGACTTAAAGAAGCAATAGAGGAGATAAAAGCACTGCGCAAGGAATTCTGGAGTAATGTACGCATACCGGGTGAGATCAATGAGTTCAACCCTGAACTGGATAAAGCCAACCGCGTGGCAGACTTTATTGAATTGGGCGAACTGATGTGCATGGATGCACTGAATCGTAACGAAAGTTGTGGCGGCCACTTCCGCGAGGAATACCAGACAGAAGATGGGGAAGCTATGCGCCGCGATGATGAGTATATGTATGTAGCTGCATGGGAATACAAAGGAGACAGCCAATATGAATTGCATAAGGAAGATCTGAATTACGAAGTAGTTCACCCGACACAACGATCTTATAAATAGAAAACTTTATAATTATTCCGAAATGGAACACTATAATATGAATCTCACCTTAAAGGTGTGGAAGCAGAAAAACAAAAACCAGCAGGGCCACTTTGAGACATTCCAGGTAAAGAATATCTCATCGGAGATGTCGTTTCTGGAGATGTTCGACGTGCTGAATGAGCAATTGATAGCCGAAGGGAAAGAGCCTATTGCTTTCGACCACGACTGTCGCGAGGGTATCTGTGGTGCCTGCAGCATGCATATCAATGGCCGTGCACATGGTCCCTGGCATCATACCACTACCTGCCAGTTGCACATGCGTGAATACAAAGATGGTGATACCATCGTCGTGGAGCCGTTCCGTGCAAACGCATTTCCGGTGATAAAGGACCTTGTGGTAGACCGCAGTGGTTTCGACCGTATCATCCAGGCTGGAGGGTATATATCAGTAAACACAGGTAATGCTGTTGATGCCAACGCACTACCTATTGAAAAGCATGACGCAGACGAGGCATTTGCAGCGGCGGCATGTATTGGTTGTGGTGCCTGTGTGGCTGCCTGTCCCAACGCTTCTGCTATGCTGTTTACATCAGCTAAGGTCTCTCACCTGGCGCTGTTGCCGCAGGGCGACCCCGAAAGAAGTATACGTGTAGAAAACATGATTCGCCAGCATGATAAAGAAGGCTTTGGCGGCTGTACTAACATAGGTGCATGTGAGGCGGAATGCCCCAAAGGCATATCTCTGGAGAACATTGCCCGCCTGAACCGTGAATACCTGGCTGCTACCTTCAGGGGTGGTTCTAAAAACTCAGTTTAATTCAGTTATTCTTAAAATAATGACAAAGGGCTGCTTCTTAAGCGGTCCTTTTGTTATTTTGCCTTATGTACAGGAATTTATTACTCTGCTTGCTGCTGTTATTGCCCACAGGCCTTTTTGCACAGGACAGTAGCCGTTTACGCATCAGCCTGCTGACTTGTGGCCCAGGTGACGAAATCTGGGCCCAGTTTGGCCATACTGCTATCCGTGTTACGGATAGTACTGCTGGTACGGATTTAGTATACAACTATGGCACCTTTTCCTTCGGCGAGGGATTTGAGATACAATTCATGAGGGGCAAGTTGCTGTATTATGTTTCTTATTATCCATATCAATATTTCCTGGAGGAGTATGCTGATCCGCAACGGAGGGTAGAAGAGCAGGTGTTGCATATAAGCGGAGCCGAAAAGGAAGCGATACAATCCTACCTTGTAGAGAACTCAAAGGAGGAGAATCGCTATTATAAATACGACTTCTTTTTCGATAACTGTGCCACACGCATCAGGGATGTGTTCCCTATGGCAGTAGGCAAGGACTTTGTTTACGGT
>DATCSV010000336.1:0-8557 GCA_036568285.1 Flavipsychrobacter sp.
AGATGGGATAGAAAATAATATGGATAATAAAGTCTCCACCCTGGGGGGAGATTTAGAGGGGGCTTACTCGCGCGGTATCAAATACGACTTCATTGTACGCCCCGGTGGCAACCCGGCTGATATACAACTGCGGTACGAAGGGGCAACTGACTTGAAATTATTAAACGGCGCTCTTGTAGCCACCACACCTTATGGCAGCATTACCGAAGAAGCGCCGTATAGCTATGAACAGGCAAGCGGCAAGAAAGTAACATCATCCTATTTATTAACTGATAACGAGTTGAGGTTTAGTACCGGCGCTTACGAAGGCGTACTGGTAATAGACCCCGCCCTGAAATGGGGTACTTATTACGGCGGCAGCGGGCAAGACTGGTTTACATCGGTAGCTACCGACACGGCTGCCAATGTCTATTGCACCGGTATTACGTACAGCACCACAAATATTGCAACGGCGGGGGCTCACCAAACCAGCTTTGGCGGGAACTATGACGGCATGGTGGTTAAATTCGACTCCTCAGGCGCGCGGATATGGGCTACCTACTATGGCGGCAGCGATGATGATGAATTAACCAGCATAGCCTGCGATACATTCGGGAATACTTACCTGGGAGGTAGTAGTTACAGCACGGGGCTGGCGAGCACAGGGGCTTTTCAAACCAATTATGGTGGTGGAGGAGACTTGATATTGATCAAGCTGAACACATCTACCGGCACCCGCCAATGGGCCACATATTTTAGCGGCTCAATGTCCGAGTATGCGCACTCGGTAATATGTGATGCACAAGGCAACGTATATTTTGCAGGGGTAGCCAGCAGCGCCGGCTTGGCTACTACTGGTGCTTTCTTAACCAGCCAGGATCAGAGTATATTCGGCTGTTTTAACAGCAGTGGCCAAAGACAATGGAGCAGCTATTATCCCGGCGCCCTGTTATGTATTCACTACGAACCTGTTAGTGGTGCCTTGTACCTGGCAGGCGAGGTTTTGCCTTCAGCTACCGGCGTTGCCACCACGGGTGCCCACCAGGGCAGCTATGGCGGGGGTACGTTTGATGGCTATATTGCCCGGTTCAGCACGGCAGGTAGCCGTATATGGGGTACTTACTATGGTGGCAGCGGCTTTGATCGTATTCAGGGTATTACATCTGATGTTGGGGGTAATGTATATATAGCGGGTATTACCACCAGCACAAGTAGCATAGCCAGCACGGGGGCATTCCAGTCAACTAGACAGGGTAGTAATGATGGTATGCTGGTAAAATTCAACAGTGCAGGCCAGAGGTTATGGGGTACTTATTTCGGCGGCAATGACCTGGAGTATATATTCGGGATAACTATTGATCCGCGCAGTAATATCTACATGTTGGGACGAACCACCAGTAGCAACGGGCTGGCCACCAACAATGGATATAAAACTACCATTTCGGGTACAAGGGATGCCTGTATGGCCATATTTGGCAGCGATGGGCAGCGGCAATGGGCTACCTATTATGGTGGTACGGGGGATGAACTTAATAACGGAGGAATGGGGTACAGTAGAGGGAAGGTGTATATGGCTGCAAATACTGGCAGCACCTCAGGGATAGCTACAACGGGCGCTTTTCAGACCAGTTTCGGAGGCGGCGGTGGTGCTACCGGCGATGGTTTTCTTTTACAATGGGATGTGGATACGCTGGTGTATTTGGTGCAGCCATATAATGATACCTTGCTGTGTGCGGGAGATAGTGTGTATGTACCCTATGGCGTAACGCAGAATTTCAGGCCGGGTAATAGCTTTACCGTACAATTGAGCAACAGCAGCGGCAGCTTTGCCAGCCCCCTTACCATCGGCAGCACAACCGCTAATACGCCCGGGGTTATAGGCTGCTATATACCGCTTACTATAGCACAGGGCACGGGCTACAGGATAAGGATAACAGCCAGCGGGCCGGGAGATACCACACAGGCCAATGAAAGGAACCTGAAGATCCATCCTTACCCCGCCAATGTATTGGCGGGCAGTAACAGTCCGCTATGCAGCGGCGATACACTGAAACTGAACAGCGGCAGCACTACTACGGGGGTTACTTATTCGTGGGCGGGGCCGGGAGGTTTTACTTCGGCGGATGATGATACCATCATAGCCAATACTACCGTAGCCAATACGGGGGACTACTATGTAACCGTGAATAACAACGGCTGCATGGTAAAAGACACGGTAAGCGTAGTGGTGAACCAGACACCACAGAATGTGACAGCCGGCAGCAACAGCCCCCTGTGCAGCGGCGATACTTTGCAACTGACATCGATGAGCAGCACCAGCGGCGTGAGCTATGCCTGGACAGGCCCGAACAGCTACAGCACCCAAAACGTAAGCCGCCCCAATGCACAGACGAGCGATGCGGGTACTTATAAAGTAACGGTGACACTCGGCAGTTGCAGCGATACGGCAGTGACCACCGTAGTGGTAAACTTGTCGCCAAGCATAAATATAGTGCCTACTACACCTACCACCCTGTGCGCAGGCGATACGGCACAGTTTGCAGCCTTCCCTAATAATGCGGGCACTAATCCGCAAGTGCAATGGACGAAGAACGGAGTGGACATACCGGGCGCTACAGGCATATCCCTGAAGACCGGCAACCTGGCCAATGGCGATGTAATAGCCGCAGAGCTGACCGCTAACACAGCCTGCCCCGGCATCAAAGAGAGCAATAAGATAGCTATGACCATACTGCCCATCCTCACCCCCACGGTCAGCATGACGGCAGACAACATGCCGCCGTGGAACGGCGGGTTGACGGTAACATTCACGGCAACACCTACGCATGGAGGCGCTAACCCTGAATACCAGTGGAAACGAAATGGTGTTGACGTGGTAGGTGCTACAGGTGCTACCTGGGGTGTAATAGTAAACGCGCTGAATGCTAATGAAGACATATGCGTGGTGTTGAAAAGCAGCTACCAATGCGCCGAGCCTGATACGGCACTGAGCAATTGCATCACTACAGCGTTTACAGGTGTAGGCGATGTGGTTAATGACAAGAAAATTAAAATTTATCCGAACCCGGTATCGCAAACATTATACATCCAAGGTGTTGAGCCCGGTAATGCAATTGAGTTGATAGACATATTGGGCAGGTCTGCCAGTAAGCAACTACTGACAGCACAGAAGACGGTGGATGTACGTTCACTTGCTCCGGGGGTGTATGTGTTACGTGTTAATGGTGTTGTAGCGGGTAGGCTGGTGAAGGAGTAGGAGTGTTAAAGTAGTTGGGATTGCCGAAACAAAAGGGTCCCGTAGTTGTTTATTAAAAAAAGGAACAGCTATGAGTGAAAAAAGAACAATACCGGATAATCCGCATAAGCCGGAGACGCCGGACATCCCCGGGCATCCCGGCATACCGGATGTACCTAATCAACCGGGTACACCTGAAAAGGACCCGCTGAAACCATTGAAGCCGGATATCAATGAACCGGACGACCCGCCGGGTACGCCTATGCCTAACGATCCTCCGGGGCCAGATATAGGCAGAGACAAGTAAATAAAGATGTGAGCACTTTTTTCAGCCCCTCCCACAAGAGGGGCTGAAAACGTAGTGTATAGCCCCGGCCACAGCAATATTTATCACTACTACTTTTTCTCGTAAAAGAATGATATTTTTACCGTTATTAATAAAATGCCATTCATGAAAAAAGCATTGAATCTCGTATTGCTATCTGTATTGCTGGGCACCAGCTGTACCAAGGAAACTGAACCAGACCCGTGTGCGATGGGTACCATAAAGTTTGACAGTTACTCGATACATTCATACAGCCTGTATGTAAATGACAGGTTGGTAAAGAACCATGCAGGACGAAGTGCTTACGACCATTCAGCTTTTACCGGGCAGTACACTGTTAAGGTGGTACAGGATTCGGGTTATATCGCCACGCCTTATGTTAAAGAATATAGCCTGGACCTGCAGGGCTGCGAAACTGAAACAATAGTAATACCTAAGCAGCCCGGCGAGCCTGATAAATAAATATTTCCGATAATAATAGCAGGCTCTTTATAAATATATACCGCCATCTTTATGCGGCATGCCTTGCATATATATTAATCGAATATACCATTTAGGCTGTTGAAAAGAAACGCCGGATAGCGGTTGGCAAGTCTTTCGGGATATATGGGATTTCTTTGCCATGGAACGGTCATAACTACCTGTTCACGGTGTATTGTGACGCAAAAAACAGATTACCGTGACAAAAACTTTGCAGTTTTTTAACAGGAATAACTATCTTTGAAACCATTGTTTTAAACAGAATTTTACAATAATTTTTAACATGATAAGAAAAGTATTTTCATTGTTACCTGTTGTGCTGATGATGCTAAGTGCTGCCAACGCGCAAACTGTGCATGAACCCTGTGCTACAACGGAAGTCAACGAATCTTACAAGCGCTCATTCCCTGAAATTGCCAAGTATGAAGAGCAATTGAAGGCCTTTGTTGAGGAGGGGATGAAGAAGATGAGCATGGATAGGGCCAGGGGCAAAGGAACTGCCTTTGGCGATAATGACACACTGCATATTCCTGTAGTGGTGCATGTTGTTCACGATTATGGCAATGTTGACTACGTGTCAGACAATGATATATACCGTTTGATAGACGAGATCAACGAGGTGTTTATGAAGCGGAATGCGGACACCTCCGAAGTGATTGCTCCATTCAAGCCCTATATCGGCAACCCGAAGATCATGTTCCACCTGGCTACAAAAGATCCTAAAGGGCGTCCTACCAAGGGCATCACCCACCGCAGGTCTTATCTTACATCGGGTGGCGACGACCAGGCGAAGTACGACCAGTGGGATCCATCTTCTTATCTGAATATCTGGACTATACGTAATATAGGCAGGGGTATAGACAGGGGTGTTGTAGCTGCATATGCTGTGTTCCCAAGTTCAGCTGCTGCGTTCCCATATACAGATGGTGTCATCACCAGTGCAGGTAGTATGCTTAATGACAAAACTATTCCGCATGAAATAGGGCACATTCTCAGCCTGTACCATACATGGGGCAATGTACCCGTAGCTACTAACTGTAATGGCGACGATGAGATAGATGACACTCCGCCCACAACCGGCCACTTTGGTAGTGGACAGCCTTTTGGTAATACAGCCAACGGAAGTTGTAACGCTGCCAGCCTATACGATACGGCTTGTACCAATAATGTAAATACATTAGCTAAGATATTACTGGACTCAACGCTGAATATAGCTTTAGACAATTCTGTAAAAGGATTTGATTACATACCGCGTACCAATATGACGCTGGAATCAATTAAGATCTATCCGTCGGTTATTGGTGCAGAGTTTGAGATAACCAACTACAAAAGCAACTCAAGCGGTGTGTTTACCCCGGTAAATGTTATTACAACACAGTCTGCCGAAGTAGGTATCCCTGCTTTATCATCTTCATTTGCGGTATCGAACCTGACCACTCCTTTGGAGAGGGCCGGCGTTACTTTCCAGACACAAAAATATATCTGGATAGACTCATTTGATATATATCCTACTACTATAGGCGATACTTTCGTAATTACGCTCCGCAGGTTCAACAATACATTAGTTAAATCCTACACCGGTGTTACTACCACTAATACCGGCGCACAGGTAGTGCCTTTCAGCGCGTTCATTGAGAATAACAATTCAGTGGGTGCATACAGGTTGCAGATAGAGCGCAACCCGGGCCTGAAAGCAGACAGCCTGATCAAGGGCAGACTGGACAGCATAATGAGCACCAGCAACAACCAGCTCAGGGCTTACAGGATGATTGACGGGGTGATCTCGTTCAACAATTTTGTTGATACTACCGGCCAGGATCCGGCTCTGACCCCGGATGCTTATAAAGGACGTTATAACTTTTTCTACAACTGGGCTGTAAGATATGACGCCCTGACTACTACAGACTCCGGTGCGCAGGTTGTGCCACTTGGCTTCAAAGTTAGTCCTGATACTACTTTCAGGCTGACACTTACCAAAAACCCCGGTGTATACAATGATGAAATAGGCCCAGCGCCTTATGTAAGGAGAATTCCTTGTGTTATAGACATCTTAAATGATACAACTGACGGCCGTTACGATCTGCTGTACGACCTACGTATCAGGTATGGCTACATCAAGAATTGCATTGACTATCCTGATACTGTGAATACACAGAACATCATGGACTACGCTAACTGTCCTAGAATGTTTACTCATCAGCAGGTGGACCGTATGCGTGCTACATTGGCAAGCAGTGTAGGAAAAAGGGACAGCCTAGTTAGCGTTTATACCCATTTGAGGACAGGCCTTATAGATTATATTGGCGGCCCTTATGGCAAAAGGTTGGATCTGAAACCAGTTCCGGATATCTCGGTAGAAACCAGTTCCAGCTTCGAGCGTGCATACTTCCTCTGCACAGGTTCTGAGTTCCAGTTGAGGCAGCGCAGCTGGGGTGACACGATTACTTCTGCAGAATGGACGTTCTCAAATGGCGCCAGTTCGCCTACCATCACAGCCACTAGCTCAGTTGCACTTAATTCAAATGTAAAAAATACATTTAGCCAACCTGGTTGGGTGACTGTAACTTTGAAGGCAACCGGTAACAATTCGGGCGACAGTACTAAAACTTTTGACTCCGTAGTGTACGTAGCTGATGGCAACAATACCATCAATCCTGTAAACGGGTACTTTATGGACTTCGAAAAAGAAGATGCCAACAACCCGATAAGCCAGTATCCAATATTCAACTACTTTAACAATGACTTCAAGTGGGCGATTATGGAGAATGTCGGCTATACAGGTAGCGGTTGTATCTCTTACAGGGCATTTGATAAGCGTGTTACACCAAATGCGTATAACGGAACGCCTAAAGGAGATTATGACGACTTCTTCACTCCTGCCTTCGACCTGAGCGGTATGACAGGTTCAGAGTGCAGGTTGAACTTCATGTCTTCAGGTGCTTCAAGAACTGCGGACTATAAGTTGATACGCGATACCCTGCAGATACATTACTCTCTGGACTGCGGCAGATCATGGATCTTACTCAAGAACATCGGCAAAGGTGATCTTGCAAATAAAGGCTTGATGACTATTGAGTACTCGCCATTGTACTCCGGAGACTGGAGGTTGCAGAGCATAGATATCCCAGCCAGCGCAAGGCAAAGCAAGGTGTTCTTCAGGTTCCGTTACAAACCAAGCGGTGATGATCTAAGCAATACCCTGGCAGCAGTAAGGACACTGCCTGGTACAGGTAACCACTTTTATATCGACCGTATCAACATCAGCCCATGGCCGGAAGGTGTTAATACGCTGTTGACTGGTGACAGGAATATTGCCCTGGCTCCTAACCCGACAACAGGTAGCTCTCAACTGGTAATCAAATCTGCATCGCAGGAAACTGCGCAGGTAATGGTAACAGATGTAACCGGTAAAGTAGTATACACTGTTCAGCATAAACTGAACGGCAACATCAATACTATTGAAATACCTGCACAAGCTATTAAAGTGAAAGGTGTGTACCTGGTACACATCCAGGCAGGTGCCGAGCGTTATACTGAGAAGCTGGTATCATACTAGTAATTATCTCTCTTACGATAATAAGAAGCCGGGCGAATTGCCCGGCTTCTTTATTTTATTGTTTATTGAAATGTAGTTGCTCGTTCCTGTCGGGATTATCATCTTTTAGTTTTATCTGGTTGTCTGTCTTTGATTCAACCACCCAATCGTCGTTAAGTTCTTTCAGTTTCTCATCAGCGGTGTTGAGCGCAATAACTAACCTTGGTAAACCGTCATCAGTAGTTTCATTCCATGTGCCCGAGGTAGAGGTGGAGTTGCGTGTAGCCACCAAAGTTTTATCGCTGTTAAACTCGAAAGTGTAGCCGCTATAGTCTGTGGTTTCGTCTTTATCATTGTCGTAAAAGTAACTGACCTGCCATTTACCGGAGGTAACTATACCCGAAGTTGAATTGTTATTCCCGCCCGGAGTAACATTCGTACTTGTCTTGTTTTGACAGCCGGTAGCCAATATGGCCATCAGCACAGGCGCCCATAGTATCTTTTTCATATGCTAATTATTTGACGGTAAAAGTACCGACATAGAATAATGCAATGAAACAAGAAGTGATGACATGGGATTTTTGCCGTATTAAATAAGAAGATAAGGGGATGACTGTCCATTCTGTCTGCGGCTTGCATAAGCGCATAGCGATGTCATGAGAGGTGTGTAAGGCCGCTATTTTATTTTCCCCAGCAAATACTCCATGCCTAGCAGTTCAGCGCAGGTGGCTACTGCAGTGATGCTGACACCGAGTACGCCGTGCAGGTTCACGTTCTGCCCCGTCAGCAGCAGGTTAGGTATTTTGGTGCGTGTGGCTATGGTAGTTTCGTTCGGTTTGTGTACATCCTTCAGTATGCCATACAGCGCACCGGTAGGTGTACTTGTATAGTCGCGCCAGGTGAGCGGGGTAGCGGCTTTCTGAGCGGTGATGTTACCTTTCAGTATTGGTAGGCGTTCATATACTTTGTTCAGCAGTATTTCGCTTTTCCATGCCTTAAATAC
>DATCSV010000337.1:0-3413 GCA_036568285.1 Flavipsychrobacter sp.
CTGTAGCGCGGCGTATCGCATCTACCAGCGACTCCTGGCAGCCATATTTGTTGTCAAACTTAGATTTGGTAACAGAGTCATTTACGTTGATAGCTGGCATGGGTAATGTACCGGCTTTCATACGCTCGTACAGGCGGTGTACACCTGTAGTAGTCTCTTCGCTGATACCTTTGATATGCTGTACCAGTTCAGTGTAGTTGTCCAGCACCATATTGGTCAGGTCACCACCGTCGTCCAGTATCATATTCAGGGGGCGGTCCTGGCTACCAAAGAACAATGTCTGCTCAATGCACCAGTCTGCTTCAGCCTGTGTCTGGCCTTTCCAGGCGAATACGCCAATACCTGCGGCAGCTATAGCAGCGGCAGCGTGGTCCTGGGTAGAAAATATGTTACATGAGCTCCAGCGCACTTCAGCACCCAGCTCTACCAGGGTCTCTATCAACACAGCAGTTTGTATGGTCATATGCAGGCAACCTGCTATACGCGCACCTTTCAGGGGCTGCTCGCCTTTATATTCTTCACGGATAGCCATCAGGCCGGGCATTTCTGCCTCTGCCAGCCTTATTTCCTTACGTCCCCATTCAGCCAGGCTGATGTCTTTTACCTTATATGGTAATTTAAAATCGATCTCAGAGCGAGTCATAGTACTCATACTTATTATATTTTATTATTTTACAGTTACAGAGGTGCAAAGGTAAGGAATTCCCTATTATATGGGCATGTTACCATATGTTTATATCTATAGCGTAATGATAAACAACAATATTGTTTAACTGTTTGCCAGGTATGCCTTGATTTTCTTCCGCAGTTCATCGGTAGCGGGTACTAATGGTAAACGTACATGCGCCGGACATACCCCCAGCTCTTCCAACGTGCACTTTACACCGGTAGGATTGCCCTCTGCAAACAGCAGGCGGATGCCGTCTATCAACCGGTAATGCAGTTCGCGACCTTGTGCAAAATCGCCCTCCAGCAGGTGCTTCACCATGGTAGTGAATTGCTTAGGGTAGCTGTTGGCGGCAACAGATATCACCCCTTCCATGCCTATGGCTGCCTGGCAAATAAACAGATCATCGTCGCCGCTGAGGATGGCAAAGTGTGCGGGTTTGCCCTGCACCAGTTCCATACACTGCGACAGATTGCCGCTGGCTTCTTTGATAGCCACAACGTTACTGAACTCGTTGGCCAGCCGTAATACTGTAGCAGGAGCCATATTGCTGCCCGTACGTCCCGGTACATTGTATAATATTACAGGCAGCTTGGTTGCTGTTGCTATAGCTTTGAAATGCTGGTAGATACCTTCCTGCGATGGCTTGTTGTAATGGGGTGATGCGCTCAATATCCCCGATACGCCCGTGAGGTCGTAGGTCTTTATATTGTTCACTACCTCGGCAGTATTATTGCCTGCTATACCGCATACCACCGGCACGCGTCCGTTGCACTTTTCTACTATGAACGATAGTACCTGTTGCTGCTCTTCCCTGCTGAGGGTAGGCGTTTCGCCCGTAGAGCCCAGTGCCACCAGGAAGCTAACCCCGCCTTCTATTACATGATTCACTAACTTTTCCAGCGAATTGAAATCGATAGAACTATCACTATTAAACGGTGTTACCAATGCAACACCTGTACCTACGAATTGATGCATATCTTATTAAGTAAAAAGTCAAAAAATTGTATCCGATATCCCCTATCAACTATCCTATATCCACTCAAGCCTCTTCGTAAAAGCCCATGGCCGAAAACTTGTTGATACGCTCCTCTATCCTTTTATCCGGCTCCATGGCAGACAGCTCGCCTATCGTCTCCACCAGGTATTTCTTTAGCGTTGCTACCATCTCCTCAGGCCTGGCATGTGCGCCGCCGTTAGGTTCTTTCAGCACATCGTCTACCAGCCCGAAGCTCTTCATATCTTCCGAAGTCAGTTTCAGTTGCTCTGCAGCCTGTACCTTGTAGTCCCAGCTACGCCATAATATGGTAGAACAGTTTTCGGGAGAAATTACCGTGTACCATGTGTTCTCCAGCATAGCTACGCGGTCGCCTATACCTATGCCCAGTGCACCGCCTGATGCGCCTTCTCCTATTACCACACATATCACCGGCACCGTTAGGTTAAACATCTCGAACAGGTTGCGGGCTATCGCTTCGCCTTGTCCGCGCTCTTCCGCTTCCAGTCCGGGAAATGCGCCGGGTGTATCAATAAATGTAACTATCGGGCGGTTGAACTTCTCGGCCATCTTCATCAGGCGCAGTGCTTTGCGGTAGCCTTCAGGATTGGCCATACCAAAGTTCCGCAGTTGCCTCATTTTGGTATTCACGCCCTTTTGCTGGCCCATTACCATTACGGGCATGCCATCCAGTTCGGCCATACCGCCTACCATGGCTTTATCATCCTTCACCTGGCGGTCGCCATACAGCTCCCTGAAGTTGGTAAATATCTGCTCTATATAATATAAAGTATAGGGCCTGTCCGGGTGGCGGCTCAATTGCACCCGCTGCCATGGGGTCAGGTCCTGGTATATACGCCTGCGCTCGCTTTCTATAGAAGCCTCCAGTTCCGCCAGTGTCTTGGTTACGTCTACGCCATTCTTCGCCGACATCTCCTTCAGCTCATTCACCTGCGTATACAGTTCTTCTATGGGTTGTTCAAAATCCAGAAATTGCATAAAAATTTATTTATGGGATTACAAAAGTAAAGCTTTGATTTTTTTTAAAAGAAGATTTGCAGAATTAACGGAAATGCTTTTATCTTTGCAACCCCAACAACGGAAATTTGGACCGGTAGTTCAGTTGGTTAGAATGCCGCCCTGTCACGGCGGAGGTCGCGGGTTCGAGTCCCGTCCGGTCCGCAAAGAGCTCTCAGGAATGAGGGCTTTTTTGTTTTAATACCCCCCACCCACAGGTTAGCCATCACTTTACAAAAAATCTGCAAATACTGTTTGACATATGAAAAACTATGGGTATATTTAGTATGGATGGATATAAACAATATTTACATCTATAGCAAGAAACTAATTTTTATCTATATATGCAAACTAATACAATCAGTGAAACATTTGTCGGGCTTAACCGGGTGTTGATAACATTGCAACTTACTCCGGAGACCAACGAAGAAAATGATGCCATTGTTAAAACCAGCACCGCCACCGCCAACGATAAGCAGAAGGGCATGGTAGAACAACATGTGCTAAATTTTTACCATTCGCTGGGGCATAACTTCGTGCTCATCAACGCAGTGGTCAACAAAAACGGGATAGTTGATATGACCCTGGAAAAGCCGGGAAATGTGAAGGGTTTGTAACAACGCACTGCCGTACCTACTCTGCTTACTTTGTATGCTGCCGGATTGCTCCCCATCCGGCTAATCGAATCATTACCCTCAAAAAAACACAAAGCCGGCCCGGCGTTATCTACCG
>DATCSV010000338.1:0-8530 GCA_036568285.1 Flavipsychrobacter sp.
GTTGCCGGCCATCTGTACACCGCGTCCGTTAAGGGCCCAACTGTTGGGATTTGATGCGTCGGGACGCAGGTCACCACTTGATACATTCATGAATCCGGGCATATAAGACAGGGAATTCATATCATTGCCCGTACCGGTACGTAGCGCCTGGATAGTAGAATAGTTGCTGCCGAAATACGGATTGTAGTACAAACTACCCGATGGCTGGTAGATATTGTTATAATCGCTCGTAAAGTTATCTGGATTGGTAGCGTAGTGATAGATCGCATAACCATTACTGCTTGATTTGCTTATAGAGTTATTTTTAAACTCAGCAGAATATTGCGAGCCATACATGTATACATATGCCCCATAATTAGTACTGGCAGTAGCAGCACTATGGAACGTGTTGTTGTAGATTTTCGCGTTGTCGGGGTAGTAGCAGGCAAACGTATAGTTGCGGCTATTTGCCTTTGTAAATACGGCGTTATTTTTCACTGAACCCTTAGGGTAATACAAATACATACCATAAGCACCATATCCGCCACGGGCTACAATCTCATTGTTCTCTACATCACCCGTGCCACCACTAATGAAGTTCAGGTAAATACCGTAAGCGTATCCTCCGTTATTCTGGCAGGTGGCGTTTATTTTATTATCCCTTACGGTGGACACCCCGTAGCCGTAGAAGTAGTTATATACACTATAAATAGACGAGCCACCCCTGGTATGGGTAATATCAATATCATTACCCTCCATGGTCACATCATAACCATAGTAGTTGAAGTATGTGTACCAATAATAGTTAGGCCCACCCTGGGCAGTCACTTTATTGTTCTTAAACATCAGGTCATCGGAATAGTACCCGAAGTAATTGTACATGTAATACCCATTGTTGTTGTTTTTCTGCTCCGTTATTTCGTTGCCTATTAGCTCACAATCGTCTGAATAATAGGTCCAGCGATTGTACCAGTAATAATAACCGGAATATGTAAGATTTACCTCGTTGTTGTTAAACTTACTGTTGTCGCTATAATACATGGCATAGGTGTAGCCATAGTAACCGGCATTGTCATTACTCTTTACAGTAAATTCATTACCCGTAATAGTTGCATTGTCACTAAAATATGCACCATAGAAATTGTGGGTGCGCCTGTTTGTAGACGATACCTCATTATCCTTTATGGTATTGTTCCCACCACGGTAGCTGGTATATATAGTAGTGGAAGACGTACCTGTACAGGTAGATGTTATCTCGTTATCTTCAAAAGTGAGCCAATTACAATAGTAGTTATACAATGGATAAATAGTGCTGCTGGATTGCATCGTGAATTCATTGCCTGAAACCACTGCATGATCTGTTGAATTACCATCGCAATAGGCTATGCGCAATGCATAAGTAGTACTTGTTTTACCTGTAATACTGCCTGAATTGTTTTTAACCTCCAAAGCACCATCGCCATAGTAGCAATAAACAGCGCCATAGAAATAACTGCTCAGGGTAGTGTTGATAGTATTATTGTTTATCTTCTGATTTTTGGTGTAGTAAGCATATATACCTGCATACCTGGGGTTATCAATCGTATTTCCCGAAAATTCATTGTCCGGGCTCAGGTTGGATGAAGAACTCGAACTACCCCTCCAGTATATGGCGTAAGAACCGCGTTCTATAGTGTTATCTTTTATCAGGTTATTATTCGCATTCTTTAGCGATGTACCATATACCCTCGCTTTATTGCTACTTGTAGATGAACTGGTGCTACCTGTCAGTACGCAATCTTCAACAATATTATAATCTGCATCACCGGCAAACCTTACACAAGTGCCGTAAGTGCTGTGTGTTTTGTTCAATGTGAGATTGCGTACGCGTATATACTTAGCATCGTCAAAGTAAAATATACAATTGGATGTAGACGCACTGCTGCTCGCGGTGTTTGTAATAATTGTTGTAGCGGCGTTGCCATTCTCTGCTTCAAACGTAATAGTATTTGTAGCACTGGCGCCTGCCACACTGCCTATCACAGCGCGGGATGTAGTAGCGCTACTCCAGTTACCCGGGCGTATTTTGAACGTGACCGGTCCGGACACCCCCGCACTAAGAGCATTTACAGCTGCCTGCAGATTTGCATAATTTGCTCCGGTACCATACACCGTGTATGTACCGTTAAGCTGGGCATCCACCTGCAAAAAAGCGACCATAGCCGTCATAAGCAGAAGTAACCCTTTAATCTTGTTCAGTTGTTTCATAATTTCAATATTTATACGTTTACCTATAAAAATGCACTTAATGTTACTAGCAGCAAGTAGAGCGTTTCGACATTTTTATAAATGACAAAATGCAATTTGTTACCGTAGTCATAAAATTATAGGATGCCACTCCCATTGCCGAAAGAATGCAATTAAAATCGCTATATGTACCGTTAAAATACCCTTGCCATGTTCTTAAAGAATACAGCAAAATCAATACAAAAACACGAGGAAACGATTGAAGCCAAAGCTATGAGTGAAAATAACTAATGACTTGCATTACCTGCCTACAGGTGCATAGGCAGACATTAAACCGGGTTTAATGTTTATTAAACTAAAATAAAAATGACATGAAAAATATTCGCTATTATTTGGCGAGCCTGTTGATTCCTGCCTTAGCCTGTTGGTCAATGGAATTTTTAAAATCGTGATCGCCCATAGACAACGCCTGCTCAAACATATTGATCGCCTTCTGGTTTTGCCGGATTCTTTCGTATAACAAACCCGCCATCAATGCTGAACGTGCTGCAAACTGCTCCTGTCGGTTACGCCCTGCTTCAATAGCTTTATTATAATAGGTTATAGCGGCAGATGTATTACCCAACTCGTCGTTTACGCGTGCCAACCTGAAGAAATATTCCAGTTGCAGGGGGGTAGTCTTAAAATCCTCTATCGTAGTACCAGCCAGTATCTTTTCTGCTTTGGTGTAATACCCTCCGTCTGTCAGCAATTGGATTTTCAGCAAAGTGGCGTGCGGCCAGTTTGCCTGTTGTGCAAACCGCAGAGCCTGTTTATCAGAATCAGTTACAGCGCTTCCTTCTGTCAGTATTCTCTTCCTGCAATATTCAGCCATCTTTCCATTACCCTGCAGGTAATAGGCATAGGCCATTTTTTGCCAGGCATCTTTGACGAATATCGAACCCTTGTAAGCATTTAAGAACTTTCTGAATTTACCAACTGCTGCATAATCCAGGCCATGAAGCAGCGCATACCCGTATTCATAATCGAAGATGGGATAACGATCATAATTATCGGATTTTGATGTTTTCAGCAGTAAATCTTCCGCGTAGGCAGCCTTCCTGTAGTTAATTGCAATGTTGATCTTCACAAAACTGTTGGCCAGGTTATTATCGGTATCAAAATGCTTTCCATTCACCGTCTGCCAGGCTTCGTCCTTATCTGAAAGTAAATAATAACTCATATAGGCGTAATAAATAACTGCCTCATCATAAAACGGATCGCCCGGCCGGTGTTGATCGACAAACTTTTTCACCCTACCGGCACCTTTGTGAATATTACCCCGCATTCCGAATATAGAGGCAATCCATTTGTAGTTATCCGGCAGCGACCCTACTGTAGCCTCCTCTATGCCTAAAAAAATGTCGTCGTACTCAAAACCGGGAAACAGTCGTTGATTTTCCTTCAGGAGCAGGAAGGACTTGCGGAAACTGGTACCTGCTTTTAAATTTTCGTTGAACCGGAGGTGAACAAACGCCCAGTGCATATATATACCCGCCTGGCAAAGCCTGTGCCAGGGGGACTGTTCATCACCTCTTTCCATCAACTTCAGCCTGTCATGCTGGTGGCGTTTCAGTTGGTCGTAATCTACCCTATTACCGTTAAAGAGCAGTAGCAGGCAATCTTCGTAGTCAGAAATATATGTCGCAGTAAGGTTGTACGGATCAGAGATCAGCTCTTTTCTTATCATTTCTCTGCCCGCCTCGGGCAGCAGAGCCATGTAATACTGATATGCATCCCGGCAATTTTCTGTATAACGGTAGTGATATTGCCCGGCTACAACAGAACGGAAACTCCCTACCAATATTATTAACAGTAACAAATACCTCATCAATGCAAAGTTATACCCTCCATACCAAACATTGGGTTTTACATAGATATTATTATTGTTATCTGCTTAGTAATCAAACCTATGCGACCTAAAAACAAATATTATCCAATATTCAACCTTCTACCTCAAAACTTGTTATATTGCGGTATGCCTTCTATTTTTGGCATAAATTTTGTCATTAATCAATAAAAATTTACTTCTATGAAATCAATTCGTAACATCGCATTCAGCGCGCTACTGACATTCGGCGCTTTTTCAATGGTAACCTACACTGCTTGTAACAAAGACGAGTGTAAAGACGTGGTGTGCCAAAATGGTGGTACCTGTGTAACTGGTACTTGTAATTGCCCTACAGGATATGAGGGAACAAGTTGTGAGACTTTATCAAGAGCAAAATTTATCGGCACATGGACAGGGTCAGATAAGTGTAACATAAATACGTATAATGTTACCATGACGATCAATACGTCCACCAACGAAATTCAGGCCTTAGTGAATAATCCAGGTGGCTTTGGTAATAGTATCACTATTACAGGAGTGATAACTAACAACAATGAACTGTCGTTTACAAACCAGTCTGCAGGTGGTACGGGACGGATTATCAACGGTAAAATGACCGTAAATGGTAATTCACTTACTTTTACATATACAGTTACAGATGCTTTAGGTGGCAGCGATTCCTGCACGGGCACATATGCTAAAGGATAAAAAATACTAAATAAGAATATAAATAAGAAGGACCCGCTGTGCGGGTCCTTCTTATTTATGCCTTGTATATATTATCAACGATTATTGGAAGCTCCTTCGCGGTCATTAACGCCTCCTTGCTTATTGGTGGCTCCCTCACGGTCACTCACACCCCCTTGCTTATTGGTGGCTCCTTGACGATCATCCACTCCACCTCGTGGCTTTTCTTCCTGTACTTCTTTGCTTGTCTCAGTTGCCCTGTCGGTAGATGCAGGCGCACTGGGCCTTGGCCTTGCCGGAGCAGCCTTGCCTGTACGTGCTGCAATAATAGAATCAGCCCTGTACATCGCCATCTCATTGATGATAGAATCATTCTGCGCTTGTAGTTCCAGCCTTATCTCCTCCACCCTTGCGTTTACAGCAGAGTCGATCTTAGCCTGAGCGTCTTCAGCATTGCCTGCAGGCTCGGTATTGCACGACGCAATTGCCAGCAAACCTCCTGTAATAAGTAATAATGATTGCTTTTTCATTCTTTCTGAGTTTTATGTTTAGCAAAAATATGTAGATAAGCGGATAATACACAAATTATGACCGTTTATAGTTTATGTAACAAATTAACGGACATTATGTTAACAAAATAATGCCATCACATAGAACTATTTTCTTACCGCCTGCCGCTCTGCGGCTTTTTTACGGCCAATACCTCTTGCTCAGCAGCGCCCTCTAATGGCAGAATAATGGTAAAAGTAGTGCCATGGCCCAACTGCGACTCCACCGTGATATTACCTTTATGCAGGCCTATGATACGCTGCGCCAGCGAAAGGCCCAGGCCCGCACCGCTAATATAGCTCTGATGCCTGTTGCTGCGATAAAAGGGCTGGAAAATATGCTGCAAGTCTTTTTCGTCTATACCTGGCCCATTGTCCTTTATTGATATAATGATGTTCCTGTTCTCGAACGACATGGACAATTCCGCTCGCTTATCTTCAGAAAACTTGCAGGCATTGTGTACAATATTTTTTATGGCGCTGTACAAAAGGTGCTCGTTGCCATAGATAATCAACCCGGATTCTTCTTCAGGCAACCGGTCAAATTCAATATTAACATCATACATAGGGCTTACCTTCTTCAGCTCAGCAGGTATGCGCATTACCAGTTCGTCTATACGTACAGAGGTTAACTCTGTTCCACCCATTGAGCCGCTCACCTTGGCTATTTCCAAAAGGCTACGCACCAGCAGGCTCAACCTTTTCACATCGTCATTCATCGACAACAAGGCTTTCTTATACTCATCACTTGTGCGTTCCCGCTGTAGGGCAACATCCATTTGACTGGCTATAGATGCCAGCGGGGTTGATAATTCGTGCGATGCGTTATCGATAAACCTCCGTTGCAGGTTGAATGATGCCTGTAGCCTGTCCAGCAGATCGTTGATGGTAATAGCCAGCTTCTGCAGTTCGTCTTTACCTTTGCCGGTATCCAGCCTTAGCGAGAATTTTTCAGAAGATATATGCTTTATCTTATGCGTAAACTCGCTGATAGCCCTGATAAGGCTGAGCGAAAAAACATAACCTGTAAAAATGACTATTCCGACACTGAGCAACATACAAATAGCCAATATTAACTGCAGCTTTTTCAGCCAGTCTGCCCGATCGGTATCGTAAGCGGCGACTAATACGATGTAATTGCTGTTCTTATCAATGTATTCCAACGCTACAGCATCCCGGTCTTCCATGCTGAAATAGTAAGGCCTGCCCTTTGTTGCATTATTGATGATATTGTCGTCGAGCTTTACCGGTTTTGTATCGGGGTCGCTGAAAGAAAATGTTTTGTTTGTCTTATAGTCGTAAACAAAAAGGCTTTTCCTGTCCAGAGAACTGGGTGAAGTTTCGTTGATGGTTTTTATGAGTTCTACATCAAATCTCGGCGACCTTATGAGCTCAAGGGTACTGGTGGCTTTACTCAGCAAACGCTGCTTAAAACGTGCCACCATATCCTGGTAAGAAAAAAAGTAGAGAGCAATGCAAAACAAAAGAAGTATTACTGTTACTATAACAGAATAAACTAATGTTATGCGATATTTTATTTGCATTAATCTTCTTCTACTTTAAGGATATAGCCCATACCTACCTGGGTATGTATCAGTTTTGGCTCAAAGTCCTTATCCAGCTTTTTGCGGAGGAAATTGACATACACATCAATAACGTTTGTCTGGGTGTCGAAGTCTATTTCCCAGACATTCTTAGCTATGTCAGCACGGGAAACCACTTTTTCTTTATTCCGGAGCAGGTACTCCAACAATTGAAACTCTTTGGCCGTGAGGGCGATCTTCTTTTCGCTTCTGCGTACTTCCTTGTTATCCAGGTTCATCACCAGGTCGGCAATCTGCAGTATTTTCTCCTCTTCGGCATCTACCCTCAGGTCCGACCTTCTGAGCAGTGCTTTAATACGCGCCACAAGCTCCCTGAATTCAAACGGCTTGGTGATATAATCATCCGCGCCCAACTCAAATCCCTCAACCTTATTATCAGTGAAGTTCATGGCAGTAAGCAGTATAATAGGCACACGCTCATCACGCTCCCTTATCAGTTTGCATAATTCATAGCCATTGATAAAGGGCAGGTTGATGTCCAGTATTATCAGGTCGTAAGCATTGTCCAGAAACAGCTTCTTCCCATCCAGCCCGTTATAAGCAACGGTCACTTCGTAATCATGTTCGTTTAGCCCCGCTTGTATGGTATCTGCCAGCTTCTTTTCGTCTTCTACCAATAATAATGAGTACTTCATAAATACCTTATTCTTAACCTTCGTAAAACGAAAATTAGTATATGCTTTAATTTATTGTATTAAAACCTAATTAAAGACATGGGTAGGCACCATAGCGCGGTACACATCTTCAAATTAGCGGTTGTGTTATCTATTAGGACTTTAAAGATAATCTTTTTAACAGGTATATCATAGCCGGGCACGGCTAAACTGTCATAATATCGTCACGTTAGCCGAGTAAAACAGATAAAGCGTCATTGATGCCAAGCCGTCTCTGCTCACCGGTTGCAAAGTTTTTCAGGCTGAGCTGACCGGCGGCACGTTCTTCGTCACCGGGGATGATCACGTACTGAAAATTCCTCTTGTTGGCGTACTTCATTTGCTTATCAAACTTAGCGGCATCCGGGTATATCTCAGCAGCGACACCTTCATTTCTCAACTGCCGGAGTATACTGAGTGCGTAAGCCTCATTTTCTCCACCCAAATTCAGCAAAAGGACTTTAGACCCTGTTTCCAGTTCCTGCGGAAAGAGGTTTAACTCTTCCAGTACATCATATATCCTGTCTATGCCAAATGACACACCTACTCCGGACATATTCTTCAGCCCGAAAAGGCCGGTCAGGTCATCATACCTGCCGCCACCGCCTATGCTACCCATTTTTACTGCGTCTGTGGTCACTTCTACAATCACACCTGTGTAGTAATTGAGGCCCCGTGCCAGGCTGATATCTACTGCCAATTCAGATGTCCATTCTTTGTTGCTGATAGCTTCGTGATAGCCAAGGGTCTGTTCCAGTTCTGCGATGCCGGCCAGGGCTGTTTCGCTGCCCGACATCCCGGCTTTTAGTTGGGCCAGTTTTTCAGCATTGCTGCCTGACACGTTGATAATAGTTTCAATTGTTGCGATACCTGTTTCTTCTATACCGCGTTGCTGCAATTCTTTGGTCACCCCATCCCAGCCTACCTTATCCAGCTTATCCAGCGCTATGGTGATGTCCATCA
>DATCSV010000339.1:0-4299 GCA_036568285.1 Flavipsychrobacter sp.
CTTTACCGTGGTCGCTTCTGAGTTGTCCTTGTACTTTAATAGTTTTCATTACTTAACTTTTGTAACCCTTTCAACACCGTGCGCATACCCGGCAAACATCCGGACGTTGAAACGTTTTTTTAATTGTTAGTTTTTATCAAGGCCGCCAATAATGGTCGGGCCGGGTTTTGTTGTTTAAACAGTCTTTAAATATATCGGGGCTAATTGCTTAGCCTTTCAATTTACTATGTATAAATAATGAGTTGATGGACTTGTTTTCAAAAGCATTGCGAATGGCCACAGCAAACAGCTCGGACGTTGACAATACTTTTATTTTAGCCCCCTCCTTCTTCAGCGGTATCGTATCGCAAACCACCAGTTCTTCCAACTCGCTGTTCTCGATATTTTCATATGCTTTGCCACTCAATACAGGGTGGGTACAAAACGCACGAACCGATAACGCCCCCTTCTCTTTCAGTACCGATGCAGCCTTACTCAGGGTACCCGCAGTATCGCATATATCGTCTATCAATACTACGTTTTTACCTGATACATCACCTATTACAGTCATTCCGGCTACCTCGTTGGCACGCTTGCGTTCCTTATCACATATCACCATATCAAAGCCAAAATACTTGGCCACTTCGCGCACACGGTTGGTACTTCCCACGTCGGGGGCCGCAAAGATAAGGTTTTCAATATTAAGTTGTTCAATATATGGTATAAATATCGCTGAGCTGTCCAGGTGGTCCACCGGTATATCGAAGAAGCCCTGTATCTGCGGTGCGTGCAGGTCCATGGTAATGATACGGTTGGCCCCTGCAGTTGTCAGCAGGTTAGCTATCAGCTTCGATGCTATAGACACCCTGGGCTTGTCCTTACGGTCTTGCCTGGCGAAGCCGAAATAAGGTATCACCGCTGTAATATAACCGGCAGAGGCACGCTTGGCGGCGTCAATCATCATCAGCAGCTCCAGCAGGTTGTCGGTAGGGGCAAAGGTGGATTGCACCAGGAAAACATAGTCACCACGGATAGACTCCTGGAAGATAGGTTGAAATTCACCATCGCTGAACCTGTTAACCTTCATCTGGCCCAGCTTTCTACCAAAGCCTTTGGCTATTTTTTCTGCGAGGTACTCCGACCCCGTACCTGAGAATAATTTTACTGCTGACTGCATGACTGTATTTGAGGATGAGGGTGCAAAGTTAGGTAATCATTAAGTTTATTAAAAGCGGAATTTATCTTCCCTCAGCACCTGAAAATTGAACAAGGGCATTCTATTTTTTAAATTGTTCTGTCCTTTCCCTGTGTATTTCAGTAACCACACTATCCTTCAACATATATTTACGATCATCATCCGTGACGTTTACCTTCAGAAATGCTTTGAAATAGTATTCTCTTGAATTCAGTTCATGGTCAAATATCCCTTTAGAGAACTGGTAGCTCTGAAACACATTCAGAAAAACCAGGAAAGAGATTATTACATAAAATGCGGACTTCCATACGGTATTCATCTTTGCACGCATATACTGAATGAAAGTCGCCAAAGGCAGAGCCAGGATAGCCAATGATTCTATCAGCGCCCTTGCACTGAATCCACCTCCATACCACCAGTTTCCCCAGCTAAAAACTATATACAGATTGAGGATAAAAAAGATGCTGATTGCCGGAATATACTGTCTGAACTTATACTTCATGGTATAAATGCCCAATACCATAAAAACTGCCATGGGTGTATATACGAACCATCCTTTATGAAAGCTGAACAACCCGCTGTAAATTGCCGGTTCAGACCATAAGAACCCTTCATTTTGATAGCCATCATATATCCAGGTACCGGCCACGTACTTCCAATACCCAAGTTGTATCATCATCACTCCTATAAAGCATAACGCACTGGCCATAACTCCGGGGAAACGGGCTTTCAGAAATTCATACCTATCTATAAAAGTTTGTTTATTATACACGCCCCACAATAGCGGAATAATCACTACCACCAGGTTAGGTATCCTGATAAGGCCTATGAGGCCCAGCACAGCGCCGATCATATAAAGGTTTATTTTTCTGCGGTCTCTGTAAAATGAGTCTGTCAGAAGCAACAACAGCGAAAAGCAAAAAAATGAATAGGTGTGCGACATGCCCGGGCGGAACACAACATATGTAAAAAGATTTGTTCCAAACCCGATGGCCGCGAGGGTCATCGCAACGACCATATCGCTGAAATGCCTTCGTAGGAAAAAGTACAACAGGAACAGCCCGAAGGCCACCCAGAAAATATTACTGATAATAGTAGCCCACTGGTATGGCAAGCTATAACCATCTGCCGGGAAGTCGAGAAACGAAACATTAATGAAGTGAGCTATCAAAAAAAATGGCAGATCAAAAACCGCTACACCTATGCTGTACCTGTTTACACGGTTGCCGTTCTCCGTATCGTACAGGCAGTAATTGCGTAAATCTCCTGTAGGCTTGTACACGTCATCTATGTATGAGTAGAATGTGAGCTTTTCAATATCACCATAGATAATAGCAGCGGGTAAATGAAGATGATACCCTGATATATCCCATTCGTACAATCTGTCTGCCCACTGATCAGCACGCTTGATTGTGATAAGAAAGCAGAATGCAGCGAATAATAATATTACTATACGGGATTTCATTGTTAACGCTATATACCAGCTATGATAATGTCTTGGTGCCCCTAAATATATATCAGAACATCGCAGCAAAATAAGTATTCATAAAATAATCATTTATATAGTGATTGTCATGCATGTTTCACATACATTTCTTCATTATTGGTATAACAAGTCGGAATTACTTCAGTAATTTTGCAGCCTTATTAAGACAAAACTTAATAGCATATCTATGCTGCAACTCCCCAACCAGACCGCTTTTTACAAAGGAAAAGTGCGCGATGTGTACACTATTGCTGATAAATACCTGGTAATGGTAGTGAGCGATCGCATTTCCGCCTTCGACGTGGTACTACCCCGCCCCATTCCTTACAAAGGCCAGGTGCTGAACACCATCGCTGCCCGTTTCCTGGATGCGACAAGGGATATTGTTCCCAACTGGAAAATCAGTTCTCCCCTGCCCAATGTGACTATCGGGCACAAATGTGAGACCTTTCCTGTAGAGATGGTGATACGCGGCAACCTGGCTGGCCATGCATGGCGAACCTACAAGAGTGGCCTGCGCGAACTGTGTGGCGTGCCCCTGCCCGAGGGCATGAAGGAAAATGATTTCTTCAACCACCCCATCATTACCCCCTCTACCAAGGCGCACGAGGGGCACGACGAGGATATATCTAGAGAAGAAATAATAGCACGCGGCTTAGTGAGCAAAGAAGATTATGAAGAGCTGGAGCGCATCACACAAGCATTGTTTGAGCGTGGCAGGCAGATGGCCCGCGAGCACGGGCTGATACTGGTAGATACCAAGTATGAGTTTGGCAAGATAGGTGACACCATCTACCTGATAGACGAGATACACACACCCGACAGCAGCCGTTATTTTTATGCCAATGAATACGACGAGCGCCAGGAAAAGGGTTTACCACAAAAGCAACTGAGCAAGGAGTTTGTACGCGAATGGCTGATGGAAAACGGCTTCCAGGGCAAAGACGGACAAACCGTGCCGGAGATGACAGATGATGTGGTAAAGATGATATCGGACAGGTATATAGAACTGTATGAGCAGGTGACCGGTACAGTGTTTATCAAAGAGGACTTGAGTGAGGAAGAATGGATGAGTCGGCTAACATCCGCTGTACAGGCACTTTAGTTCAATGTTCATGCTACTAAGTAGCATGAACATCCAAAAAATACCTATGAGCGATAAACACGAAAGTATTCCGTTGGCGCGTGTAAAAATGCTGCTAGACACCAGCTTTCCTGAATACCGGGTGCGGGTTGTCCATGGCAAAAACCTTCATACAAAGGACGTGCAAAGCCTTATATCAGATATGACTGAGTATAGCGTATCTTATAATGACTTAGCTAAGGCCATAGAAAAGCTGTTACCTTATTGTAATGAAATACACAGTGAACATCGTTCACGTACTCTTCTCGAAGTACCTGGCATTACAAGTTTTGAGCACGATAAAATGTACAGGGTAGGTATAGCCCGGGTGCTGCTGGATATTACACATTCAGAATTCAGAAAAAGACACACCAAAACTGACCTTGAAATGAAATTCTTAGACAAGTGGCTGAAAGTGTATTCAACCAATTCAAGTATATAAAAAATCATTCCAGCGTACCATTAATCAGCTAAATGGGGAGGAAACACTTCTATTCAAAAAAACTATTCTGTTAC
>DATCSV010000340.1:0-8739 GCA_036568285.1 Flavipsychrobacter sp.
AATGTATAGCCTGCAGTAAGCAAGCACAGGGTTGAGACATCGCTTTTTGTGCGTATCCTCCCGTTTAGATTGTTCACGGTATTTTTGCCGCCTCCCATATTAGCCGACAGCCTGGCTGAATAGCCATTTTGTGCATGAGTAGATGCTATGGTGAGGGCTGCAATGATGAATAAAGTCATCTTTAGGTGTGTCATACAAGATTATTTTATGCAATAGTTATACTAACCTCAGGAGTTAATACGTAAAAGCGCCATAAATTATTACTTTTACGGGCATTTTTTTAGATACAATGAGTGAGCGTATGAACAGGCCGGTGCGTGTACTGGTAGCCAAGATAGGGCTGGACGGGCACGACCGCGGAGCGAAGGTGATAGCCACCGCCCTGCGCGATGCAGGTATGGAAGTAATATATACAGGGCTGCGCCAAACAGCCGAAATGGTGGTGAATACCGCCCTGCAGGAGGATGTGGATGCCATAGGTATCAGCATACTCAGCGGTGCGCACATGACCGTTTTCCCAAAGGTCATCAGGCTGATGAAAGAAAAAGGCCTGGATAATGTACTGCTTACCGGTGGAGGCATTATTCCCGATGAGGATATGGCCGAGTTGAATAAAATGGGCGTGGGCAAACTCTTCGCACCCGGTGCCCCAACATCTGAAATAGCAGACTATATTACCGGCTGGGTAGCCGAAAACAGGAAAGATCTATTATAATTAACCATAAATAAGAATATGTACCAGACATTATTGACTGATTTGCAGGATGGCATTATGACTATTACTATCAACCGTCCTGACAAAATGAATGCTTTGAATAAAGACGTTATCAGCGAGCTATCTCAGGCTATGGACGAGGTGATGAGCAATGCTGAGGTTAAGACTGTCATACTTACAGGTGCCGGCGAGAAAGCATTTGTGGCCGGGGCTGATATATCAGAATTTACAGCATTGGATGCCGCCGGCGGTAAAGCGCTGGCGCAAAAGGGGCAGGATGGCGTATTTAATAAAATTGAAAATTGCCCTAAACCGGTTATAGCCGCAGTAAACGGCTTCGCACTGGGTGGCGGATGTGAGCTGGCCATGAGCTGCCATTTCAGGATAGCGGCAGAGAATGCAAAGTTCGGCCAACCCGAGGTAAATCTGGGCCTGATACCCGGCTATGGCGGCACACAGCGCATGACGCAATTGATAGGGAAGGGCAAAACTATGGAGCTGATGATGACCGGCGATATGGTTGGCGCTGAAGAAGCAAAAGCCCTGGGATTAGTGAATCACGTATTTCCCCAGGCCGAATTGCTGACTAAAGCGAGGGAAATTCTGCAAAAAATCCAGTCAAAAGCTCCCATTGCTATTGCAAAAGTTATATCTTGTGTTAACGATGCCGCAAAGGCTGAACCTGCCGGTTTTGCTAACGAGATAGAGCGTTTCGGAGAATGTTTTGCCACAGAAGACATGCGCGAAGGAACCTCTGCCTTTTTAGAAAAAAGGAAGGCAGCTTTTAACGGTAAATAATATTTTATATCTTCATCGTTCAAAAAAAAATTGAGCCCATGCGGAAGAGTTTTATCCGTAGCCTATTAGTAATCGGAATAAGCGCTACTACAGTATCAGCGGTAGCACAGCCAGACATACCCAGGAAATACGTGGAGCATCCCGGTGTTTCAGTTGGGGTAAACTTCGGCCTGTCTGACCTTTGGGGTGATGTAGGTACTCAAGGACCGATTGACCACTATGTCAACGAAAGGTATTGGAGCAAGCCTCATTTTATGGGCGGTATCTTCATGCGTTTTGTCAAGCACCCGTCCTGGGCGGTAAGGCTGAACCTCAACTATGGTACACTCTATGCCAACGACGACTGGAACCTGACAAAAGCCAAGGAGGCAAAATCTATTGAGGATGATGCGTATCAGCGCTACCTGCGCAATCAGGACGCACGTGCCAATGTATGGGAAGGTACAGTGATGTTGGAGATTTCGCCACTGAGGTTTAATTCTGAAAGCAAAATGGCGCAGAAGTCTATGCAGCCTTATATAGCATTTGGTGCCGGTGGTTTCCATTTCAGGCCGCAAACTTCTTTGATAGATCCACTGACCGGTCGCAAAAAATGGGTAGAGACCAAGGAGCTGAGGCTGGAAGGCGAAGGCATTGAAAATTCAGGTGCTGTAGCCACTAACCTGTGGCAGGTATGTGTACCTGTGGGCCTTGGCCTGCGTTGGGACATTGGCCGCGATATGAATATCGGGGTAGAATGGCTGTACCGTTTCACTACAACGGACAGGCTGGACAATGTAAGCAGTTATTACCTGACACCGGATTATTTTGACAGGCATCTGAGCCCTGAGGACGCGGCTATAGCCAAGCAGGTGTATGATAAGTCATGGTATGTAGAGCCTGCTTACACAAATAAATATGGTTCTCCACGCGGCAATAAAGATGTACTGGACGGTTATTCAACTTTTTCCATCACCTTTATGTACAGGCTGGAGACCAACAAACTGCCCTGGTGGTAGCAGAAAAATAATGATGAATAGTATTATACGGCGGCATGAGGTTCATGCCGCTTTTTTTGTGCGGAGGCTACAAGTCTTCAAAAGAAACGATGCCTGACTTGATGGCGTATATAGCCAGGCCCTGGCGTGTGGTCAGGCCCAGTTTATCGCACAATGAGTTGCGGTAGCTGAGTGCAGTGCTGGTGCTGATAGACATTTTATCAGCTATCTCTTTCATGCTCAATTCGGTACAGCAATACTTCAGGAACTCCATCTGTCTTTCGGTTATAGTATTGGCAGCGGGTTTCTGGCTTTTTATAGTGCGGAAATAGTTACTTGCTATAAACTCAGAACTATAATAGCCCCGCTCATGTACATATACCAGTGCCTTTTGCAGCTCTTCCAGGTCAGTAGCCTTAGACAGGTATCCGCTGGCCCCGAGTTTCAGCATCCTGATGATGGCAAACTCGTCCTCCAGCATAGACAAAGCAAGAACTTTAAGTTCGGGCCAGTGATGTTTTATGTACTCCATGGTTTCGTAGCCGTTCATTTCAGGCATCTGTATATCCAGTATACAGATCTCCGGCATGGGGTTAGCTTTCTTCAGTTGCTCTATCAACTCCAGGCCATTGCCTGCCTTTATTACTACTTTAAATTTTCCTTGCCCCGAAACCATATTGCTGATAGCGTCCCTCACTACCGTGTGGTCATCGGCTATAGCAATCAAAATAGCAGGTTGCGCAGTCATATTAATTCAGAATAGCGGGTAATCCGGGAATAAGTGTGTGCCGATAAATATACACTAAATTATACGGGACATGTATTTTTCCGGGTATATTACCGTTGCAATGACCGAATGTCACCCGAAAATTACCCTGGGTCTGCTGCCTGGCTCCTTATATCACCGGCAACCGGCTGCTGCGGCTTCCGGCTTTTACATCTCCCAGGGCTATTATTCCTGTTTTCAATGCAAATATAGCCAACCCCTGTCGGGTGCTCACCTTCAGTTTCCCAAATAAAGATCTCCGGCAGCTATTCACTGCTGCAGGGCTGACATCCAGTATACCGGCTATTTCTTTAGCAGTCATCTCAGTATGGCAATACTTGAGATAAGCGTACTCCTGCTCATCTATGCATAGTTGTTTGTCTTTTTCAGAACCCGACACTCGGCTCATGATTGCGGAATAGTAATTACCCGTTTTGTGTATGCTGAAGAGCGCTTTCTGCAACTCCTGCATACTGCTATCCTTGCCCAGGTAGCTGATGGCGCCAAGGTTCAGCATTGTTTTTACGGCAAAGTCATCATCAAGTGCAGACAGCACCAGCACTTTCAACTCCGGCCAGCGTTCGTGCAGGATGTCCATAGTTTCATAGCCATTCATTTCCTGCATCTGCACATCCAGCACACATACGTCGGGCGGTTGTGGTGCCGTGGCAATGGCATCGATCAGGTCCCTGCCATTGCCGGCCGTTATGTAAATATTAAAACGCGCCTCTGCGGCAAGTGCCCTGCTTATCGAGTCCCGCACCAGGCTATGGCCGTTGGCTATGGCTATGTTTATGCAACTGTTATCCATATGGTATCGTTATAGTAATAGTTGTGCCGGCGCCGGGGGCTGAGGCAATATGAAAAGTGCCATTCATTACTTCTGCCCGTTGTTTCATATTCATCAGGCCGATGCCTCCACCTTCGCTGTTTTCCCCGTCAAAGCCTTTGCCATTATCAGCGATTGTCATCTTGAATACATCGGGCAGATACGCAATCTCTATCTGTACATGAGTAGCCGCTGCGTGTTTGATGATATTGGACAAAGACTCCTGTGCAATACGAAACACCATTAATTCCTTTTCGTTCTGCAGGTCCAGGTCGCCCGGCACTACATCTATTGTAAATGTGGTCTTCTTGTTATGGGTGCCCAGGTACTCTGTTTCCTTTTTCAACGATTCTACCAATCCTATCCTGTTGATGTACTTACTGTTCAGTATTCTGCTGAGGTTCCTCAGGTCCTTTACAGCCTGCGATACCCTGCTTTTAGTATCGCCAAGCAGTAGCTGCGGGTCTTCTACCTCTCCTGTAGACAGCACAATGAGATTGGCGTTTACGCTGGCCAGGCTCTGTCCTATATTATCGTGTATCTCCTGCGATATCTGGTTCATGGCCTTTTCCTGCACCTCCAGCATAGTTTGCAGCAGCTGCTTTTCATACTGAAATTCCATCTGTTTTTTCTCCGCCTCACTTTTCCGCTGTTTGTTTTTGCTTATTATTACAAATGTTGTAATGTAAAACATGAACAAAGGGATAAGAATAGAACCTGCTACCAGCAGTGGAACGAGATAACTATCAGTCATGGGCCAGTTGCTTTCGTTTACCTGAAAAATATAGAAGTACAAACCCCATTGCAGAATATGTTATGATGTTTACGGCCCAAAGGATGTGCGAGATATACGGTATTAAAAAGAGTTTTTTTACTTGTAGAACAGAATACAGTGCCCATGTGGTATAAGTCACACTCCAAAAGAAAATGAAAATTACAATCATCCAGAAATGTCCATACCTGTATATATCAATAGATTCGTCTGTAAGTATCCCCTGGAAGCTATAAAGCGCCATACCCATAATAACCAACCCTTCGAAAAGCAAAAAGTTGGAGTTCAAAATTCTTAACGGTTGAAAATATATCGTATTTATTATAGCTACCATAGCGCTCAGCACTCCTATAATCAAACCAATCTTCCGCTTCTTATTTTGCCCTATGAAATCAAAGTATATACCAAGTAAGACTAGCTGTACAGGAGCAAAAAAATGGTATATAAACATATTATTTCGGAATTTCACTGCTGCCCAATGTGCTGTACATTCACTTAGCAATGTAAGAGATAGTAGTATCACTAATACTTTTGACGCTACATCCTTTTGATTAAGCTTGTACATTCCCCCTAAAATTGCAAGAAATAACACGCTTATGTACAAATAAAAGCTTGTATAAGCATTCATACTCTAGTTGTTTAAGAGATCACTCGCTGCAGTACCACTTGGTGGACAATTTGCTGGGCATGGCTGACAAAAATCCATCACCGCACCCTGCGGACTATAAATATAGTTGTTGTTTGAATCAAATCCTGCAATTACGATGGTGAGTGCACGGTAATCCATATCGGGCAGCACCGTACCGTTCTGTATATAACTCTTCTTATGAGCAAACATCAGCTTCACGCTGGTGATATTGGTGTTCTGCAGGTAATATCGCAATGCATTCGCATCCACTATCAGCGATTTCAGTTGGTTAGGCTCATTGGTTATACTGCCCAGGTAGCTTTTTATCATTACATTGGCCGTATCCGGCGACAGGAAAGGTGAGTCCAGCCCCATAAGCGCATAAGAACGGAAATCAGGTGTTTTGCCGGGGCGGTTAAGGTTAGTGTCTACGGTAGCGCTCTTTTTATTACACGCATATACTACAAATGCAGCTATGACGATGAGTGACAATTTTTGCTTCATATATTATATTGATTGTTTAGACTTTTTCTCAAAAACAAAATTAGATGATGCCCCGCTACCCCAACACGATAAAACTATGGGTGAGATGCATTAAAAAATGGGGGTGCCGGAATTGAAAAAAATAACGTATAGCAGGTGTCATCAGCAGGTGCTGGTGCTGCTAAGTGAAGAAGGAGAGAAAGATATTATGGAGTGCTAACTGTATTTATGCAAGTACCCTGTCCGTAACCAGCCCGGTAAATAAGGCAAAACTGACCAACCCTGTACGTGTCTTTGCATTAAATTTCTTACACAGGCTGTCGCGGTAGCCTTCTACTGTGCGTGTGCTTGCGTTCATTTTGTCTCCTATTTCTCTGTAGCTCAGGTCGCTGCAGCAATAGTATAGGAATTCATGTTCTCTGTCGGTAAGCTGCGGATAAACTGAATCCCCTTGCAGTGCTTTGGATAATATTTCGCCATCAATATCGTCGTGGTAAAAGCCATGGGTATATACCTGCTCTATGGCTTTCAGCAGCGTAGCCGTGTCCTGCCCTTTGGTGATGTAGCCCCTGGCTCCATTACGCAGCATGTTGATGATGCAGTATTCATCATCCAGCATCGTAAGGGCTATTGTCTTCATCTTCGGCCATTTATCCCTTATTGCATTAGCCGTTTCATAGCCGTTCATAGGCTTCATGGATATATCCAGTATGCAGATATCGGGTAGTTGCTGAGCGGAGGACAACTGCTCAATTAGTTCCTGTCCCTCAGTTGCCTCGAGTATGAATTGTAGATGTTTATACGGCTGTAGCTGGGTAATAACTCCTTTGCGAAATATGGCATGGTCATCGGCAATGGCTATGTAAATGGGTGATTTTTTCATTGATAGTTAGATTATGGTTACGATGTAAATGTATATAATAGGCTGTGAAGAATTGCCTAAAAAAGGTAAAATCTGCAAGAATAATTGCGCATTACCCCATACAACCGATGGGGTAAACCACATAAATAATACCGTTTTTCTCCAAAGGGGTTTATTGCTATGTTTGATTTGTAGCTATCAAAAACCCGGCCGGTTGAAAAAATTATAGCAACCCGAGTAACCCGAAAAGCGGCAAAATGAGTAGGGAAAATTAAACAATACAATCATGAAAAAGGTAATATTAATTTTGACATGTTTTTTATCTGTTTTCTTAGTATCAAAGGACAGTTACGCGCTTAAGATTTTCGGTATTGAAATTAAATACGAACGTGGTATTAAAGAATGGAATGCAGATCGTACTGCTACTGAATGTGTATCGAGAGGTATGTGTTCGTTGACGATTGGAGGTAGTGGGGGAATTAGTGCACGCCTAGGCAATGTAGATGGGAATTTAGTTATAGCAATCCCTGCTTCATATTATAATGCATATCCGGAAGATTTTGAGGGTGATCTGTTTGATGTAAACTGCGATGTAGAAGTACCGTATGCAGATGCATCAACAATAGGCTTTTCAACAGGCCTGTTGTATAGTGCAGGGACGTATCCTGTAGTCTATGATGCTGAGGAAGATGAATATTTTGTTATATTGCAATAATAAGGAACTAGCATTAGCTATACCTGATGAGGTATAGCTAATGCTTTAAATCTAATAGTGATGAATATATGTTCAGGTCTTCTTTTAATATTTATCCTAATTTCACCAAGCACCAGCTTCTCCCAGAAAAAAAATCCTCTTCCTTTTGACTCCATGCGAAACTATACAATACCACAAAGTTGGGAAAATGTAGCAATTAAAGAAATTAGCGGATCGGAACTATTGGAACAAATCCAAAACCGGCCTAAAAAACTTAATTGGGTGGTTATTTATACAGCTCATTGCTCCGGTACTGAGTATATGATGAATTACATAAAAGAGATGCAGGATAAATACCGTGATAGTATTGAAGTATATTTATTATCAAGCAATAACTATTCTGAACTCGAGAGCCTACAAAAAATATTGTTTAAGTATCGGGTCGAAATACAACCATATATAATTAACAAATCCTACGGAAAATACGGTGACCAGCGTAAAAAGGGTGTGAAACTAAGGAATGAAATTTGCGAAGCCTGTAAAAAGGACGTTATTGGTGTGCCCTATAATATGGTATTTGACAACCAACAGAATTTACTATTCCACGGATTTAAAAGCTATCAAAATAATCTACCTGAAGATTTTATTTCCTATTTGATGACGCAATAGATTATTTCTGTTAATGTATGTAGGGTAATATTCAAATATTTACTTTCGCAAATAACACCTACTACTAATCAATTGCGCCAACTCTGTTTCATCATACTATTTTTCCCAATATCCATCTCTGCATTAGCGCAGCAAGACACCACATACTCTCAATTTTACGACACACTGCAACTCGGCGAAGTAATCATCAGCGCTAAAACCGCTGTGCGCATACATGGGGATACGGTGAGCTATAGGGTGGATTCATTCATAACCGACCCGCTGGCCAATACCGAGGATGTGCTAAAACGCCTGCCAGGCGTAGAGGTATCGCGCGATGGAAAGATAACCATAGAAGGCAAGCCGGTGAATAAGCTGTTCATCAACGGTAAAGAATATTTTGCTGATGACCTGGCGAATGTCATCCGCAACCTGCCCGCCGAAGTAATAGAAAAAATACAAGTGGCCGATTGGCGCGATGAGGACGCACAGTTTACCGGCAACAAAGAAAACACCACCGAAAAAGTGGTGAACCTGCAAATGAAGAAGAAATACAGCGGGGGCATA
>DATCSV010000341.1:0-2652 GCA_036568285.1 Flavipsychrobacter sp.
GGCAATAAGGCTGCCTTTGCATTTAAAGCACTGTTGGCTGCCGGTAAATCTGATATTGTATTTTTAGGGCATGTTAATCTTGCTGTAATAGGGGTTGCTATTAAGAAGTTGTATCCGTCTAAAAAGGTAGTGCTGATTACACATGGAATAGATGTATGGCGGCATTTAAGTGGCGCCAGGGCCAGGATATTGAAAATGGCGGATTATATTCTATCAGTCAGCAATTTTACAAAGTCTAAGCTCCTGGAATTGCATAACGTAGATCCCGGTAAAGTGACAATCTTCCCCAACACAATTGATCCCTATTTCCCCTTTCCTGAGAGCGTGAACCCGATTGATAGCCTTGATGACAGATATGGCATTAAGGAAAATGATTTCGTTATATACACGCTTACAAGATTATCTTCAACGGAGCTGTTCAAAGGATATGACAAGGTAATTGAAGCCATTAGCGAACTTGTAAAAGGGCATGACAACATCCGATACATAATTGCCGGCAAATATGACGATGCTGAGAAGCAACGGATCGATGGTTTGATAGCTCAATACCGCCTTGAGAGGAATGTAATACTTGCAGGCTTTATAGATGAAAAAGAACTGGCCGATCATTACAGGATGGCAGATATGTATATAATGCCCAGTAAGAAAGAGGGTTTTGGTATCGTTTTCATTGAAGCCCTGGTATGCGGCTTGCCGGTAGTGGCTGGCAATGCAGATGGAAGTGTAGACGCTTTGCTGAATGGAGAGCTGGGTACGCTGGTTGATCCCGAAAGTGTCCCGGAGATCAGGAGCGCCATAGTGCGGCACATGGAGAATAACAACAGGCTCGGCGAACAACAACGGTTAAACATCAGGCGCAAAACGCTTGACAATTTCTCATTTGACAGGTATAAACAAAGGCTGGAAAGCTTCATTGCTACCTGTTAATATCAATATTACAAAGACTAAAAGCATAACATGGGGAAAGTAGCGTTGATTACAGGTATTACCGGGCAGGATGGTGCTTATCTTGCTGAGTTCCTGTTGAAAAAAGGATACGTTGTACATGGTATTAAAAGAAGGAGTTCACTGTTTAATACCGACAGGATAGACCATTTGTACCAGGACCCGCATGTAAGAGACAGGCATTTTATCCTGCATTATGGCGACTTGACCGACAGCACCAACATCATCCGGATCATACAGGAGGCACAGCCCGATGAGATATATAATCTCGGGGCAATGAGTCACGTAAAAGTGAGTTTCGAAACACCGGAATATACTGCGAACACGGATGGTATCGGAACCCTGAGGATACTGGAAGCTGTAAGGCTGTTGAATATGACAGAGAAGGTCAGGATCTACCAGGCATCCACTTCTGAACTGTATGGATTGGTGCAGGAAATTCCGCAAAAAGAAACCACTCCATTTTATCCTCGTTCACCCTACGGCGTAGCAAAACTATATGGTTACTGGATAACTGTTAACTATAGGGAAGCATACAATATGTATGCGTGTAATGGCATCCTGTTCAACCACGAAAGCCCCTTGAGAGGAGAAACATTTGTAACGAGGAAGATAACAAGGGCTGTTGCCCAGATATCATTGGGATTGCAGGAGAAATTTTACATCGGTAACCTGGATGCGAAAAGAGACTGGGGACATGCCAGGGACTTTGTAGAGGCCATGTGGTTAATGCTGCAACAAGATAAGCCGGAAGATTTTGTAATAGCTACAGGTATCACTACTACTGTAAGAGATTTCATAAGGATGGCATTTGCTGAAGTGGGTGCAGAGGTGGAGTTCAAGGGCGAAGGCGTAAACGAAACGGGAGTCATAGTAAAAAGTAGTGAAGGCAGCAATATAGCTGTTGGGCAAGAGGTAGTGTGCGTTGATCCTAAATATTTCCGTCCTACGGAAGTGGACTTGTTGATAGGAGATGCTACCAAGGCTAAGGAAAAGTTGGGATGGGTGCCTAAATGCACTTTGCCTGAGCTGGTAAAAGAGATGATAGCAGCAGATGTAGAGGCCTTCACTAAAGAAAAATTATTGAAAGACGCCGGATATGTATTTATTCAGCAGCACGATTAATAGTCTACATGGACAAGAGTAGCAAAATATATATAGCGGGCCACAGAGGAATGGTAGGCAGTGCGATAAAACGTAAGCTGGAAAGTTCAGGCTTTACCAATCTTGTTTGCCGGACTTCTGAAGAGCTTGACTTGCGCAGCCAGGATTCTGTTAATGATTTTTTCGAGCAGGAAAAGCCGGAATATGTATTCCTGGCAGCTGCAAAAGTTGGGGGCATATTAGCCAATAATACTTACAAGGCGGAGTTCCTGTACGATAACCTGATGATACAGAATAACATCATTGATGCATCATACCGGCAAGGTGTAAAGAAACTTCTGTTTCTCGGCTCGTCTTGCATATATCCTAAGCTGGCACCGCAACCTATGAAAGAGGACGCCTTGTTGACCGGGTTGCTTGAACCTACCAATGAGCCGTATGCTATAGCCAAAATAGCGGGCATAAAAATGTGCGATGCATACCGCGCCCAATATGGTTGCAACTTTATATCGGCCATGCCTACTAACCTGTATGGGCCCAACGACAACTACGATTTGAAAAATTCGCACGTCTTGCCTGCGTTGTTGAGGAAATTCCACGAAG
>DATCSV010000342.1:0-2497 GCA_036568285.1 Flavipsychrobacter sp.
TATTCTGCAATCGGCGAAAAGCTGAGGAAAAAATAATACGGTCATAGTCTCGCTGAAAAGAAGTGCGTACACCGTCTTTAGCGGCTTTCTTTTTGTTGCCGTCGCCCGTGCGCACCGCACTGTACAAATTCGCCCAGTTCATCATGGTGCAAAGATGGGTAATTGATACTAAATATCTATCAACGCCATTTCTATACCAGTGTACTTTCTAATACCTCGTTCTGAACCGGGTGGAAATAGTGTTCTTCCGGAACAAGTCATCATACACTTTAGCATCACAAATAGTTATCTCTATTTCGTTGGCGTCTATTTCACGCACATACACTTTAGCTCCGGCATCTGCCTGGTAGCCATCTATCATCAGCTCCGCTGTAAAGGTATTACCCGATATATCACTCACGATCTCATACACACCGCTTATGGGCCTGCGGGCAAAAGTCAGGTATACAGATGAACTCTGGTAGGTGTACATATTTATATTCCATCCCTGGCCTTGTTCTATATTGCTTATGTCCAGGTAGCGTTCGTGCCTTATCGAGGGGCCGGCTGCAAATGTGATGCTGTCTAAGCCGGGGTTGCACGGTATAATGGACGAACTGATGGTTACGCTATCTATAGACACATCATTGTCGGCTATATCATACCCATTGCCATTGGCAGCCCACGCCCTGAAATAATATTTCCGGGTTTTGTTCAGTTCATCATATATAACGCTGAACCTGTTACCATCCAGGAATTCTACTTCTTTTTGGTTGCTAAGCATGGCTGGCATAGGAATGGTATCCATACAAAAACCGGCGAAGTATATCTCGGTGTTTCCGGCAGATATTATCTCCCCTGTCACTTTCACGGTGCCGTCGGGCAGTTGTTCTACAGAGGTGGTTTTTACTTCGGGGTAATAATTTCGTACGTCTTTTTCAACCTTTTTACATCCTGACAGCAAGATGATGAAAAGGGCGATGTATAATGGTTTGTTCATTATTGATATTTCTGTGAGTTGAAGTAATAGTAAAATCCTACACCGATTGTATTGTGCGTGTAGTTGCCGCTCCACTTGGTATCAGTTAGCCAATTATGCATCAGTTCGGCACACAACTGGATATGGCCTGTGAGCATGTAGCCCGCCTGCGCATAAGTTCTTAAACCACCTATTTTATACGTATGGTCTGCACCGCTGGATATAATCGAGCTCTCTATACCATAGTCATATACTTCTTCCAGGTAGCCTACCGCCAGGCCTATACCGGCATAAGCTGAGAAATTTTCCCTCTTGAATACACGCACCGACTGGTCGATGTACATACCCATCATCCGGTACCTTTCATAGGCTAAATAGCCCGGCAACACAGTATTAGTGCTGGTGCTATAGTCTATGCGTACATCGTACACCGGAAAGCTATCCAGCCTGGGCTTCATATTGGCATAAAACAGGCCTATTCTGCCCCTGAAAGGGCTGTCGCCATAGTCTCTGCTGTAATAGACCTCGTACGATAAAGTGTTTTTGAAGTATTGGCCCATATCGCCCCGGGGGTCAAAATGAGCGAGCTTTAGACCGACAGATGCTGAAGCTTTGAGGCAGGCCATCATCAGCAATAGGGTGGCTATTGTCCGGATATTCATTTAGGGTTCTGTTTTTTAGAGGACGTAAAACTATACGTTTCATGCAAAAAAACAAATAGGCCTGTAGCGCCTATTAAACAGCTTTTGTTAGTTGCAGGGCGGCCATGATTACTCATTCACATTTCAAATTGTATATTTATTAATCAAAATACAAGGGTTATGAGAATTTTCCTGAACAGGCTGTTCCTGGTAATGATTGCGGCTACGTTGTTTGTATCTGCTTGTAACAAAGACAATACTACCACTGAGCCACTGGCAGAAACCAACCCTTCCGTTACGGGTTATGGTATTTTTTCTGTGAAGAGCAATGGCGACCTGGTGATGAATGGTGCATCAGCGACAAATACCCCTTACCATTTCGATAATATCATCCGCGACAATCCTAATGCTAAACTCCTCATCATGCAGGACTGCCCCGGCAGCGACGATGATGATGCTAACCTGCTGGCCGCACGCAAAATACGCAAGGCAGGCCTCAGTATACACGCCACAGCAACCAGCGAACTGGCCAGCGGTGCGGTGGACATGTTTTTTGCAGGCATAAAACGCACGATAGAACCTGGGGGCGAAATTTGGCGTACACGCCTGGAGCGATGGTAAAAATGAAGCAACCGATTTCCCTAAAGGACATGAACAGCACCAGCCCTACATCAGCTATTTTGTAGAAATGGGCCTTACACAGCAGGAGGCGGAAGATTTTTACTACTTCACCATCTATGCTGCCAATGCTGATAATATACACTGGATGACACAGGCAGAGATTGATAAGTACAAACTGTTGAACTAAATCACCTGAACTTAAAAATATTCATCAGTTCATCTTTGTAGTTCCTGCCAATAGGTATAGTAGTTCCTTTAACTGCTACTTCATTTTCAG
>DATCSV010000343.1:0-3604 GCA_036568285.1 Flavipsychrobacter sp.
ACCCGCCAGGTGTATTTTCAGCTTCACCTTTTTGAAAAAAGGCAGCCTTCCTTCTTCCAACTGCGAGGTCAGATAGGTGGCTTCCTTACAACTTACCATTAAACTCATACTCAACTAAACCAATTATGTTCCAGGCACTCACGCAACTGCAATTTTGCACGGTGCATCAATACCCAATAGTTAGACGTTGTTATCTGCAATTCCTTACAAATCTCGTCAGAGTTCAGGTCATCCAGGTACTTCATTACAAATACAGCCTTCTGCAGTTCTTTCAACCTGTCTTTACATTCGTTTAGCACTTTATAAAACTCTTTGGTTTCTACTGTTGCGGAAGAGCTATCTGAAAGCCACGCACCAGGCATAGCTTCAGGGCGCCATCTGCCCAGTTCGTCAAAATAATCAGTTCCATAGTCACTTATGCCCGATTCCTCCAGCGACTTTACGGCCCTGCGGTAATGGTCAATGATCTTGTTGCGGCATATGGTGTACAACCAGTTTTTTTCACTGGCTTCTCCCCGGTATCCATCCCTATTGCTCCACGCACTTAGAAAAGTGTCTTGTACTATATCCATGGCGGTTTCATCCGATTGAACTCTTGCCTTTGTGAAGGCATATAATTTGTCTGAGTAATTTTCTACCCAAAGCTCCGGCTGTAACATATGTGACATACTAATCTCCGCTTGTTTTATTATTTTACGTATTAATAAAGATACTAACAACTCCCTCAATAACAATCAATGACAAAATGAGACAAACGACATCAGTAATAGGAAAAGACAAATACATTACACATATACATTCTTCCAACGGCAACGATATTATTGCCGATGAGCCCTTTGATGATGGGGGACAGAATAAAGGCTTCGCCCCGGGGGAGTTGCTGGCATCTGCGCTAGGGGCTTGTTCTTGTATTACCATGCGTATGTATGCCGATAGGAAAGAATGGCCGATGGAAAGTGTTGAGATAACTGTCAGCTATGAGCGAGACAAAGACACAAGAACCAGCCACTTCAAAAAAGAGGTAACGATAAACGGCCCCCTGGACGAAGAGCAGATAAAACGCTTGTTGCAGATAGGCGAGAAATGCCCCGTACATTTCACATTAGCCAATCCTATAACCATTGAAACAGTTTTAAAGTGAATCTCATGATGTTGTAAAACCTTGTTAAGTTGATGCCAGGACATAACACTGCAATCCAATATTTTGTATATTTAGTATAACATTAAATTACAGCTTATGGCACTCAGCGAAACATGGTTCCTGGATGGCTATATCGATTTTGAACTGCAGAAATACAAACTGCTGGCATACCTGAAGGAAGTAAATAGATACTTCAACGCTAACAAGCTTTATCCGCAGTTGGCAGATGTCATTTTTCATTATCGCAACCTTTCCGATTTTCAAAAAAACAAGCGCCTGCTGCAAAACCAGTTTCCCAAAGAACTGAGCCAGGTAAATATGGAAAAGCTGGAACTGGTATATAAAGAAATGCTGCGGGACGGCGATGTGATGGCGGAATTAGAAGACATTGTTAACTATGCTATCCGCAAGATGAAGGGCACAATTGAAAGTGGCACTGAGTTGTACGAACTGGTAGAACAACAGTTATATATGGAGCCTGTGGGTATACTCCCCTTGTATAAGAACGAGGGCTATCTGCTATTGCGTTACAAACAAAAGAACGAGGTAAAAGCTTACAACTATACCATCAGCCTGCTAAAAGGAACTGACGCAAACTATACAGCAATGAAGATGGAGTATGTAGATAGCTTCACCAAAAACATATCCATCACATATGAACATATAAAAAGGCAGATTATTAATTCAGTACGGCTGCTGCCTAACCCCGCTGTGTATTTAATTGAGTCGCCGTTGGAGGTGCCCCTGGACGAGACATTGCTACCCATAGCCAAACGGGTATTGGTGCAGCATATAAGCAAAGACGCAGCGTAGACTATGTGTTTGCTGTTTCCTTTTCGGCCATTTCCACTTGTTTGCGTGTGGGCAGCAGTATCAGGCGCAGTGTCGTGTCATTGGTCACATAGCTGATAGCCCAGTTGATGAAAATAAATAGTTTATTCCTTACACTCAATATCAGCATCAGGTGCAGGAACATCCAGAACAGCCATGCAAAAAATCCCTTGAAGCTGAAAGCCGGTAAATCAACCACGGCCTTACGTTTACCAATTGTGGCCATAGTACCGGGATTCTTATAAACAAATGGTTTTAACTCCTTGCCTTTAGCCATACGCTCAATATTGGCGGCCATGTTCTTAGCCTGGTTATTGGCTACGTTGGCCAGCTGCGGGTGACCTTTGGGCCAGGCTTCATTCTCCATGTATGCTATATCACCTATGGCAAATACGTTATCTGCACCTTCCAGCCTATTGTATTGGTCTACCTTGATCCGGTTGCCCCTTACCACCAACTCGGCAGGAATTCCCTCGGGCACATTGCCCCTCACACCAGCAGCCCAGATCAAGGTCGAGGAAGGTATGGTTCTGCCGTCTTTAGTTTGCACTATTTTACCATCGTAGTCTTCTACTATCGTATTGGTCCATACCTGCACGCCCATGTTCTCAAGGTAGTATTGCGATGCCTTTTGGGCCATAGGGCTCATAGCAGCCAACGTTGCTCCTTGCCCTTCCAACAGGTATATGCCCAGTTTACTGAAATCCATATCAGGGTAATCGCGCGGCAGTATCTTTGTTTTCATTTCCGCTAACGATCCCGCCAGTTCCACCCCTGTAGGGCCACCACCTACAATTACTATATTCATAATGCCCCGCAGTTCTTCCGGTGTGGCGGTCAATGCATCTTCAAAGTTCAATAATATACGGTTGCGCAGGGCTATAGCCTCGGGTGTGGACTTCATAGGGAAGGCATAGCGCTCTACATTCTTATTCCCGAAAAAGTTGGATGTACACCCTGTGGCTATTACCAGGTAATCATACTGTATATCACCGTCGGCGGTTATTACCCTGTTGAGCCCCATATCTACAGCTTCAACTTTTGTGATGCGCACATGCACATTCTTTTCCTTTTGAAAGACTTTACGCAACGGGAAGGATATGGAACTGGGCTCAAGGCGTGCTGTAGCTACCTGGTAAAACAACGGTTGAAATTGGTGAAAATTATATTGGTCGACTATAGTAATATCGTAATTGATATCCTTTATCCTGCGTGCCACTTGCAGCCCGGCAAACCCGGCACCCACTATCACCACTTGTTTTTTGATCATCTGTTCGTGGTTTTATGCAAAACTAATGTATAATATAACAAGCCTGATAGGTAATAGTTGCAATAAGCGTATTTTCAAGGTGTTGTATGATAGAATAACCAGTAAAAAATAGTGGAAAGCAATTATTTTAATATATTAGTGCGATAATTGTATTTATGCAGTTTGGTGAAGCTAAGAAGTTCATACTTGCCAAGTTAAAAAATGAGTTACCCAAGCATCTCTCTTACCATAGCGTAGAGCATGTAAGAGATGTATTTGACTCATGTAAATCTATTGCTGCGGGCGAAAATATTAAAGGTGAAGACCTGAAATTATTGCTCACAGCAGCCTTGTTTCACGACACGGGTTTCCTGAAAGGGCCA
>DATCSV010000344.1:0-4413 GCA_036568285.1 Flavipsychrobacter sp.
AACCGGCAACGCTTTCGTAATATAGATTTCATTTATTATTTCTTCTTGCGAATGGGTTGCTGCTTTGCCCTTTCCACCTGCGCCTTCTGCATTTCTTCCAGCTTCTGCTGCCATTTAGATTGTGTAGCAGGTTTGTTCTTATTCTCCTGAATCTTAGCGTGTATTGCTTTCTCGTCTATCACATACTTCTGTATAATAAACTGCTGCAGGATGCTGAGCATGTTGGAGAAGAAGTAATAGAAAGTAAGCGCCGCGGCCATCTTGTTGAACACACCTAACAGCATGAAAGGGAATATGAACGGCAGGTATTTCAACACAGGGTTGTTAGGGTCCTGCGGTGTCATATTCCTGTTGTACAGTGCCAGGAACAAGCTGGATACCGTCATAAGTATGGTAAACAGGCTGACGTGGTTGCCATATATAGAGCTGATGACAGGTATATTACCACCCCAGCTTATGATGCTGTCGTATGTAGAAAGGTCATCCGCCCAAAGGAACGATTCCTGCCGCAGCTCGATAGAGGACGGGAAGAAATAGAACATGGCGAAGAGGATGGGCAACTGTAACAAAGTAGGTAGACACCCCCCAAGCGGATTAACACCTGCCTGACGGTAGAGTTTCATCTGCTCCATACCAAACTTCTGCTGGTCGTCACCGTATTTGGCGCGGAGTTCGTCCATTTCGGGTTTCAATACGCGCATCTTGGCCGATGACAGGTAGCTCTTGTACGTAAAGAACGACAGCAGCAACCTGATAATAACTGTCATCAGCATAATAATGATACCGAAGTTGCTGATGAAGCTGCTCAGCATATTGAATATGGGTATGATCAGCCATTTGTTGATATACTTAACAAAGAACATAGGGCCATAACCCAGTGGCACCATTTCTTCCAGGCCTATCTTATAAGAGCGCAAAGTGGTATAGTGGTTGGGGCCTATATACATGCGCATATCAGCACTTGGGTTAGCGCCCGCCTTCACCGGCAGCTCAAAAGTGTTGGTGTTACGTGCTACAAAACTGTCGTTTTCACCCCCTACATTTCCCTCTATATTTGCACGGTTCATACCCTCTTCCGGTATCAGGGCCGTGGCAAAAAAGTGCAGCCTGAAGCCCACCCAGTTGGCCGATCCGTCCAGGCTCTCCTTCTGCGTATTAATGAAGCTGAAATAATCCTCATCTCCATCGGCCAGGTTGTAATACACCTGGCTATTGGTGCGTTCATTCTTAATATCCCGCTCGGTGTGCAGGGCCTCGGTCTGCCATGTCACAGGCAGGTTGTTAGCTGTCATTCCCGCCAGGCTGATGTTGCATTGCAGCATATAACCCTCGGCAGGCAGGCTGTACGTAATACGGGTCATTTTTCCACCACCCATATCTGCCGTAAACACGATTGTCTTATTGCCTTTGGCATCTGTAGCTTTTTCGGCAGTATAGTACAGGTCGGACGTAGCGGTAGTGCCATTGTCAACAGGTAATAATACACTCAGTTTGTTATAATCACCGTCGAAGAGGTAAAGAGGCTCCCCAGTATATGTTTTGTAGTTTTTCAGCAGTGCGCTTACAGGGTGTCCCCCTTTTGTGGTGAATTCCACTGCCAGGTCGTTGTTTTCCAGCACAACTGTTTTCTCCTCACCCCTGTATGCAGCTGGCTTGGCCATTTGGATGGAATCGTTGATGGTGGCTACTTCTTGTGTTGCGGGCACTGCCGTAGCAACTGTGTCCGCTGCGAGTGGCTTGGGGTGCGCTTTAGCCTTTGCTACCGAATCGGCTTTCTTAGTTTCTTCGTACTGCGATTGAGAGTAGTTGTTGTACGCGATATATCCTACCAGCAATAGTACCAATAACAGGAAGCCGGTGACTGAATTACGATCCATGTATATTTCTAAAATGAGGTGCAAAGGTAGCTAAAATGCGGTGAAGACATAAATAATAACGATTATATTATTTTAAATATTTTTATAATGTTTATGATTTTGGAGTTAAAAAAACTATTTTCGGTGCTTCCTGCCGCCATGATCAACAACCTGCATATTGATAAGAGAAAATGTAAGGGGTACGGGCATTGAATAATTTCAGGATATGCCTATTGTATAACATACAATTAAACATCCTATGTTTAGTAAAAAAGACAACGACAAACACGAGACAGCTAAGGGAAATCGTCATATGGGCGTTGTGAGTACAATAGCTACAGGCACTACCATCAATGGCGATATGGAATCTGACTCCGATATGCGCATAGATGGCAATATCATTGGCAATGTATACTGCAAGGCCAAAGTCGTATTGGGTGAATCAGGCATCATACAGGGTGACCTGCATGCCGCCAATGCCGATCTGTTTGGTACGGTAAACGGCAATGTCATTACCAAAGACCTGCTGTGCCTGAAATCGAAAAGTACCGTGAACGGCAATGTAAATACTAAACGCCTGCAGATAGAACCTAATGCTACCTTCAACGGGCAGTGCAAAATGACATCGGAGCAAGCGCCGGGCAAGGTGATGTCGGATAAGAAAGTAGAACTGGAAGTACACGGAAATTAATCCGTAAAATATTTCAACTCTTCATCGAGTTGTATGTAAGGGTGTTGAGCAGTCAACGCCCTTATTTTTTGCACATAGCTCTGCCTGAATTTTTTATGCGCCTCCGTTTGTGGAAAACGAGGCTTATGGTTGCGGGCGATCACTATTTCATTTACCTCTTTCATCAGGGCTTTAGTATCGCCATCCATGCAGGCATCTACCATGCGGTTCCATACATAATCGGTAGCCAGGTAGTTGGGATGTACAAAGTCTATATCATAATACCGGTGGTCGCGCAGGATATCTATCACCAGCTCGTATGCCGGGAAATAGTAAGCCTGTTCAAAGCTATCGCATAGGGCATGCACGCTTTCAATGATACGGGCTTTGCTACGGTTATTTTCCACTATACCATCGCGGTAGTGTCGTACCGGGCTTACTGTGAATATGATTTGCACCCCGGGGTTGATAGCCAGTAGCTTATTAAGGGTATTGGTGAACATGCTCACTATCTCATCAACAGGCATCAGCTTTTTCTCAAACAGGTTAGCCGGTGCCCGGTGGTTGTTGCTCACAGGTTTTCCTGTCTCCTTCAGTACATAATAATAAGCAGAACCTAATGTTATCATCACATGCGTAGCTGTTCGTATATACGCTGCAGCATCAGCCTGCGATTGATTGATGCGTGCCAGTGCCGTGTCTTTATCTATATCAGAAAACTGTGTGTGGTGTTCCCAGCTGTTCCACAGTTCGTTGAGGGGGAACAGGTCTCCGCCACTGTATTGCCTGTCATCTATATAGCTGTCCAGGCTATCTGCTACGCTATAAGGATTGAACAGTATGCCATGCGGGTTGTCCAATACATTGAAGCGGTGTTGTTTCAGCCGTATCGCCATATTTTCAGCAAAGCAAGAACCTGTCAGGAATAGCTTGCTATGGTAGCTGATGGCCTGTGGCAGCGGCGGTATATTGATGCTGAGCGTATGCATAGGATGTAAAAATAGAGAATGCGGAGATAAATACGCTTACAGCTATAGCCAACAAACAACGATGTTCATTGTTGTACAATAAAACAAAGTTATGATGCACAAGGGAAATTACGGGAAACTGGCAATGTCATTGGGCATATCGTTTGTCATTATGTACCTGGTCATGTTCCTGAACATAGATAGTACGGATCATTTCTACATCAGCCTGACTCGCGCCTATATGGCACTGCTGATGGTAGCGCCCATGGCACTGCTGATGTTGCTGCTGATGGGTAAGATGTACCCTGATAAGAAAACGAACGCAGCGATTTCTATTTCAGCAACCGTGGCATTCATTCTGGCGTTGGTATTATTAAGACAACAAGTGCCTATAGGCGACAGGCAGTATATGAAAGCTATGATACCACACCACTCATCGGCCATCCTCACCAGCGAAAACGCAGATATACAAGACCCTGAGGTGCAGCAACTGGCTAAACAAATAATTGAAACGCAGGAGCGGGAGATAGCACAAATGAAAAACATACTGGAAAGGATGGAGCGGGAATAAGCAGTATAATCTCCCCAGTGACAATGCTCATTTTTATTGCCGGGCTTTAGCACGAGTTTAGTGTTATGGATAACAGCCATGCCACTAAACTCGTTTTGATTAAAAGCATTCATACCCTGATATGGATAGTCATGGTGTGTATTATCGGTTATGTGGTATATAGCGGCGTGTCGGGTAATATTACTGTTTACTCCTGGCTGGCAGTGGCAGCCGTTATTACCGAAGGTTTGGTATTGTGGGCATTTAAAGGTAAATGCCCGTTGACAGTATGGGCACGGAATTATTCTGATTCGCAGAAGGACAATTTTGATATTTACTTGCCCGAATGGCTGGCGAAGTACAATAAGT
>DATCSV010000345.1:0-4015 GCA_036568285.1 Flavipsychrobacter sp.
CACAATCCCGACTGTGGGAAAACTGCGTGGGCAGGGGTATACATTTCTGGAAACATTTCTATTCGCAGCTACAGAAGTCGTTTATTGTACAACTGAATGATGTAACGCTGGAGCAGTTTTACAAGGGCATCAACAAAGTGCAGCCATCGCTCATACGCACCGAGGCCGATGAATTAACTTATCATTTTCATGTACTGATACGATACGAAATAGAAAAAGCGTTGATCAGTAAAGAACTGGATACGGACGGGCTTGTTGAGGCATGGAACAACTCGTACCAACATTACCTGGGCGTAAAGCCGCCCGACGATAAACAAGGAGTGTTGCAGGATGTACACTGGGCGCACGGCAGCTTCGGTTATTTCCCTACCTATTCTTTAGGCAGCTTTTATGCGGCGCAATACTACGCGCAGGCCAAAAAAGAAATACCGGGGATGCAAGCCCTGCATGAACAAGGCGACTACAATAGCCTGTTGCAGTGGCTCAGGAATAAGGTGCATCGGCACGGCAGGAAGTACAGGTCGGCGGAGTTGTGCAAACACATAACCGGCGAGGGGCTGAATTTTAGTGCGTTCATGCAGTATGCGCAGGACAAATACAAGGATGTATATGATATAAATACGCCTGATGAAGCAGGAGGTAAGAATACATAAAGAGTCGTTGTCGCCCGAAGAGTTGCAGTTTCTTATGGATAAAGACCAAAAAGAAACACGTACTTTTTACAGCGCGATACGGGTATTTATGTTTGTATGCTTCGTTATTCCTTTCATAGTAGCCTGGCTGCGTGCTATGGATGGCGACGAAAATCCTTTCGAGTTGGGGGCGTATTTCCTGGGTGTAGGTTTTTTACTTTCCTTTACCGGCCTTTGTGCATGGCTGGCGTACAGGCGCAGCTTGCAGAAAATAAAAAGGGATATCAAAAACAGGAGCAAGACTGTAGAGCGTACGCATATCACGCGTAAGCAATATATGCCGCACAACCATACCTACTATTTTTACCTGGATAGCCCTAATAAACTGAGCATAGAGGTGTCAGAGGCTGATTATCATCTGCTGAACGACGGCGATGAACTGAATATTGAATATTCAACTAATGCGAAAATGTATTTCGGGTATTTTTAACTTTGCGGCACAATTATGTTGAGAGTAGGAAAAATAGTAGCGGTGCACGGGTTGCAGGGTGCGGTTGTGCTGAAGCAGATTATTGACAATACCGGCTGGCTGAATGCCGGCGATGTATTATTTATTGAGTTGAAACGCGAGAGCTTTATCCCGCACTTTGTAGAAAAGGCCAAACCGGCCAACGAAACAGAATACATCATTAACCTGGACGAGGTGGATGATTCGGAGCAAGCTAAAAAGCTGGTTGGCAAGACTGTCTATGTGAAAGAGGAAATACTGGAAAAAGCCAAAGTAGATAGCCCGCTGATGTATATCGGTTTCAACCTGGTGGACAAGACAAAGGGTGGCATCGGCACTATAGAAGACGTACTGCTGATGGGCAAGCAATGGATAGCCCGGCTGACCATTGACGGTAAAGAGGTATTGATTCCCCTGGTGGAGGATATGATACTGGATGTGAACTATAAAAATAAGTTCCTGAGGATGGACCTGCCCGATGGCCTGCTGGAAATATACCTTGGCAGCGCATAACAAGCAACTTATTACTTACTACTTATTACTAAGACATGCGTATAGATATAATAACGGTTTTGCCCCAACTACTGGAAAGCCCCTTCAGCCACTCTATATTGAAGCGGGCGCAGGCGAAGGGCCTGTTGGAGGTGTATACGCACAACCTGCGCGATTATACTCCTTATAAGCAGGCGCAGGTAGATGATTACCAGTTTGGCGGTGGTGCCGGCATGGTGATGATGCCCGAGCCGCTGGCCATTATTATTGAGAAACTACAGTCGGAGCGAAAGTATGATGAAGTAATATATATGACGCCCGATGGTGAGACTTTGCAGCAGGGTACAGCCAATTACCTGTCGATGAAGGAGAACCTGGTGATTATCTGTGGGCACTATAAGGGCATTGATGAGCGTATCCGCCAGCATTTTGTCACTAAGGAGATATCTATAGGTGATTATGTGTTGAGTGGGGGAGAACTGGCCGCGGCTGTGCTGGTAGACGCCATAGGCAGGCTGATACCGGGGGTACTCAATGACGAAACCTCGGCCCTCTTCGATTCGCACCAGGACGGCCTGCTGGCGCCGCCGGTATATACGAGACCGGCCGATTTCAGGGGCTGGAAGGTGCCGGACGTGCTGCTGAGCGGCGACCCTAAAAAGGTGGATGAATGGCGCCACGAACAATCGCTGAAACGCACCGCCGAGCGCCGTCCCGACATGCTGGAAGATGCCGGGGAATGATTGTTTAATTTTTTTTGTAAAAATAAATAAACCCATTACCTTTGCAGACCCAAAATGTAAATTAAAATGGACAACGCTATAGCATATGTTCACAGTCAGATGACAACCGCGAGGGAGCTTCCTGACTTTAAGGCTGGTGATAACATTACAGTTGATTATAAGATTGTTGAAGGTAACAAATCACGTATTCAGTCATTCAAAGGCGATGTGATTAAGCGCCAGGGCAGGGGTTATACCCAAACTTTTACTGTTCGTAAGATATCTGACGGTATTGGTGTTGAGCGTGTATTTCCGCTGCACTCGCCCCATATTGACTCTGTAAAGGTAAACAAGCGTGGCCGCGTACGCCGTGCTAAACTGTACTACCAGCGTGAGCGTTTCGGTAAGTCAGCACGTATCCAGGAGAAAAAATACATCGCTACTAAGTAATAAGCGGTTAAGTATCATATTGAAACGCCCCGTTCCTGCAGGAACGGGGCGTTTTTTTTGTATCGTCCGGGATAGTGAATGAGGGGGAAGACGCATTACATAAAAAAGCCCCCGGATGGGGGCTATAAAGTTTGAAAAATTATCTCTACCAGCAATAGGTGTTTAACCCTCCTGTGGTTTGTCACCCTGGGGTGGCCTCTGTGGCCTGTTGCCACCACCGCCCCGGCTACGGTTCCTGCTGCCGCCCTGGCGGTTGCCTTGCTGCGGCCTGTTCTCTCCACCGGCTTTCTGGTCGGGGCGGTTGCCCTGTGCCTGCCTGGGTTGTTGAGGTCTGCTTTCTCCACCACCTTTCTGTTCGGGTCGGTTGCCCTGCGCCTGTTTAGGTTGTTGAGGCCTGTCGCCCTGCGGTCTGGGCCTGTTGCCGCTTCTGCCTCCACCATCGGGGCGTCTGCCACCTTCCTGCCTGGGTTGGTTATCCCTTGCCTGCCTTTGCTGTGGTTGCTGGCTGCGGTCGCGGTTTTCACCGGGCCCGCCCTTGCCCTTGTTGCGGCTTTTGCCTTTTTTCCGGGAGTTCTTTTCCAGTGAGCGGAGGGTTATCTGTCCTACATCGTTTACAAAGCCGGCATCTACTTTAATGGCCGTTTTGCCTGTGGTCTCCAGCTCTACCGGTTGCAACTCATCAGGTTTTATGCCTTGTTTGTTCTGTTCCAGTATCTCTTTCACGCGTTCTATGGTCAGCGGGTATTGCTTGCTGCTTTCGCGGTAGCTATACCACATCAGGTTTTTGAATATATCACGTTTCTGCAGGAAGGCCTTGCCGTTGGTAGTCTCTATTACATCCGCATGCTCCGGGAACACCGAAAGGGCGTCTATGTACGTATCCAGTTCGTAGTTCAGGCAGCATTTCAGCCTGCCGCACTGTCCGCTTAGCTTCGCCTGGTTGATGGATAGGTTCTGGTAGCGGGCAGCTGTTGTGTTTACGCTTTTGAAATCTGTAAGCCAGGTACTGCAGCACAATTCACGTCCGCAACTGCCTATGCCCCCTACTTTACCGCTCTCTTGCCTGGCACCTATCTGCTTCATTTCCACCTTCACCCTGAAGTCGCCGGCGTACATCTTTATCAGTTCGCGGAAGTCTACACGCTGGTCGGCTGTATAAAAGAAGGTAGCTTTCTTGCCATCGGCCTGCAGTTCTACCTCTGCCAGTTTCA
>DATCSV010000346.1:0-6853 GCA_036568285.1 Flavipsychrobacter sp.
GCGAGGAGGTGAATGAAATAAAGATTGAGGTATTGGTAGATAAAGGCCGCCGCGCATCGGTGCTGAAGGCGCTGATGGCTGCTCATCCATACGAGGAAGTAGCCTATGATATCGTCCCGCTCAGCAACATCAACCAGGACCTGGGTGCCGGCATGGTGGGCGAACTGGCTGAGCCGATGGACGAAACAGCCTTTCTGCAATACGTAAAAGACAATATGAAGGCCGGGTGCATCAGGCATACGGCGTTATTGGGCAAAAAAGTGCAGAAAGTAGTCGTCTGCGGCGGCTCCGGCAGCTTTTTGCTGAAGGATGCCATACGCGCGGGGGCTGATGTTTTCATCACCGGCGACTTTAAATATCACCAGTTCTTCGATGCAGAGGGCCGGATTGTGATAGCCGACATAGGGCACTACGAAAGTGAGCAATTCACCTCGGAAATATTCCTGGATATTATTAATAGAAAATTTCCTAATTTTGCCACTCTTTTATCCAATTTATCAACAAATCCGGTAAATTATTTTTAATAATATATGGCAAAAGTTAAAGAATTCTCGGTTGAGGAAAAGCTGGTAGCAGTCCTTACTTTGCAAAAGATAGATTCTAAAATAGATGAAATCAAAACCCTGCAGGGCGAGCTGCCGATGGAGGTGAAAGACCTTGAGGACGAGATCGAAGGCCTGCAGACCCGTATCAACAACATAGATGCGGAAATAGAAAGCATCAACAGCTTTGTAAAACAGAAAACTGACGCTAAGAAAGAAGCCCAGGAACTGATAAAGAAATACGAAAAGCAGCAGGAAAACGTAAAAAACAGCCGCGAGTTTGAAGCCATCAATAAGGAATTGGAGATGCAGGAGCTGGAGGTGAAGCTGAACGATAAGCACATAAAAGACGCCGGCTACGAACTGAAAGACCGTAACGCTGCCAAAGATGCTACACAGGAAAAAATAAGCCAGGTAGAAGAACAACTGAAAGAAAAGAAAGCCGAGCTTGAAAAAATCATCGGCGAAACTGATAAAGAAGAAAAAGTATTAGTGGAAAAATCTGCTGATGCTAAGGAAAAAGTTGACCCGCGCCTGCTGACGGCTTACGAGCGTATCCGCAGCAGCTACCACAACGGCCTGGCAGTAGTGCCCATAGTCCGCGACTCTTGCGGTGGTTGCTTCAACGTTATTCCGCCACAGCGCCAGTCAGAGATACGTCAGCATAAGAAGATCATCGTATGTGAGCATTGTGGCCGCGTATTGGTAGATGTTGATCTGCATGAGAAAGTAAAAATAGACGGTAAGTAATTACCTCAGATTAATATTATTACAGCCCTTCCGCCTTGCGCAGGACGGGCTTATTTTTTGCCCGGCTTTTACTAATTTTATTAAGCGCGCCTCGCACTTGCCTCATGAAAAAGAGACTACTCATAGCATTACCTTTCATACTCGCCCTGGGCTTTACCTATCCCGGAAATGATGGTCCGGTGCATATACCTGCCAATGAACAATCTACCGGCGACCCGCAAAAAGGCTACGAGTATCTTACTACAGGAGATTTTCTAAAAAGCGGCCTGCCCTACGCTGCTTTTGTGATGAATAACGGTAAGGATAAGGACAACCTGCTGCAGCGTACAGGTAAGAACGCTACCGTGGGTCATGGCTACAATGTGATTGACCGTAATGGCATCGAAATGGTAATACCCACCTGCCTGCAATGCCATGCCACGGAATTTGAAGGCAAATTAGTGATAGGGCTGGGCAATACATCGCTGGATTTCAGCAATACCAGTAAAACAGACTTCAGCGGGCGAATTAATATGCTGCGCACCATGGCGCCTAAGCAATACGAGGCTGCTGCCCCTTTCCTTACCGCCTTTGCCACTACCTATCCGTATATGGAAACGGAAGTACGCGGCGTAAATACTGCCGACAGGCTGGCTGCCATTTTAGCCGCCCACCGCAATCCCAAAACACTGCAATGGAGTGACACCCCCTTGCTTGCTATTCCGGCTGAGGTCATTCCCACAGATGTACCGGCCTGGTGGTTGATGAAGAAAAAAAATGCCATGTTTTACACGGGCTTTGGCAGGGGAGACTTCAGTAAATTCCTGATGCTGTCGAACCTGCTGACGGTGGCTGATACCGCTGAGGCGCGGGAAGTGAGTACACATTTCAATGATGTACTGGCATACATATACACATTAGAAGCGCCCCGCTATCCGCATGAAATTGACCGGAAGAAAGCCAAGAACGGCCGTACCCTATTCAACGAAAACTGTAGCGGCTGCCATGGTACTTATGGCAAGGATGGTTCCTATCCTAACCTGTTGATACCGGCTTCAGTAGTGCAGACGGACTCTATGCTCTGCGGGGAGATAATGAGGAATAGGCAGTTCATAGATTGGTTCAATAGCAGTTGGTTTGTACAGGGCGGGAACCCGGCACAACTAACACCGTATAATGGCTATATAGCGCCGCCACTGGACGGCGTTTGGGCTACAGCACCTTATATGCACAATGGTTCCGTACCCACTATAGAAGCTATGCTTAATAGCAAGATACGCCCTACCTACTGGAGCAGGGACTTCAAAAACCCGGAGTATAATTACGTGTCGCCGGGTTGGAAATTCAAGCAGCATCAAGAGCCGGAACGCCGTAAGGTGTACAATACCACCTTGCCCGGATATGGCAATCACGGACACTACTTTGGCGATGCACTGACACAAGGCGAAAGAGAAGCCGTAATCGAGTATCTGAAAACGTTGTAACCCTTGCCTACTTCACGTTCTGGTCCAGCCATGTAGTAACTATCTCCAGCACTTCGGGCTTAATGGTCTGTTCCAGTTGCCCGTACTCCTGCGCAGTGCATGTTTTACATTCCTGGAAAAGGTGGTTCACTCCTTCTACTTCACGAACCTCATACTCTTTGGATTTACTGTTAGCCAGTGCTTTGTTGATACCTTCCAGGTTGCTGCGGCTGATAACCTGGATATCCCTGTCCCCGTTCAGCGCCAATACTTTGCAGTCGAGTTTTTCCAATACAGGTTTCGGGTCATACTGCATGAAGTACATCATCCACTTGCTATCGTATAGCTGTCTGAGAAATTCGTAGGCCAGCTTTTCTTTTGATTCCTCATCGGTAATGTTGGTTGTAGCTACCACCGTTGCTTCGTCTGTATTCGCTATCCAATTATTCAGTGCTTTGTTTATGTTCTTTTCTGCCGCGTCACGGCTTTGTGCAGTAATAGCCCCTTTTACAATTGACGAGTATAACTCCCCGTATTTATTAGCCTGTTCTTCCGTCAGTCCTACCGTTTTCATCAGTGCAATATTCTGTTCAGCCATGGCCTGTGTAATGGGCACACCGGGCGCAGCCATTAGTATGATGAAATCCACATCTTTGCTACGTGAGGCTACCAGTTGTGCTATGAGTCCACCCTCGCTATGTCCGTACAATCCTATCTTTCTCCTGTCCACTTCTTTTCTCTTTTTGAGAAACTCTATAGCAGCCATTACATCATCCGCAAAATCCTCTGATGTCGCTTTACTGCGATCTCCGGTTGTTTTACCTACACCACGGTCATCTATGCGCAATACCACATACCCGTTTTTTGTAAGGTGGTCGGCCACTACGGCAAATGGTTTGTGCTGAAACAGTTCTTCATCCCGGTTTTGCGGTCCGGAGCCTGATATGAGTATCACGGCGGGGTGTTGTTTATCGTCGCGTGGTGTGGTGATGGTGGCACCGTACTCGATGCTCTTGTTCTCATTGTAGAACAGTACATCTTCACTATTGTAGGGGAACGGCCCCTTAGGTGTTTGCGGACGGTTAAGCTGCACACGCCCCTCCCGCCTGTCCAGGATAAGGGATATGGACATACCGTTTTGTGTCCAAAGTCCGTCTATGCGATTTACCTCGGCCAGCTTGCCATCATAGCGACCGTTTATCTTCACCACTTTTATATGAATACTGTCACCGTCAACAATTACAGTATCACATGGAATGTCTTTTGCTCCCTGTGCGGGAACATCCATTGTAGCTACGGGATTACCTTCTTTATGCCCTGTAACATTGAAACCCATACGTAAATTCTGCACGCCATTCAGAGCGCCGGCCCATGTACCGTCAAAGCTATTCTGTGCCTGTACCGCTGACATAGATACCAGGAACAGAACTGATGCTAATATTCTTTTCATTCCGCTATTTTGTCTTTTTAGTAATTCTGTAATATAAGTATGAATACATAATTGATGCCAATGCTATCACCAACGCCACGCCTGTCATAAACCGCGATGCAATTGCCATATCAAAGCTTAAAGCTACAATTGTAATCAACACACCACCAACAAAAAACAATTTGGCTGATACGCGATGTGTCTTTCTCCAGTTGTCATCATCCTGCAAAGTCCATGGTACGCGTACGCCCACGAACCTATTGGGCTTAATATTGTACATCACATTGCCGATGAAAACAAAGAACAAACCGATAGCAGGCATTATCACTTTGTCCAGCAATATTATATCCGGGTTCACGCTATTAATAACTATGGCCAGGTTCAGGATGGAGAGAAAGATAACTGTGGCCAACGCTATCGTATCAAACACAGGAGGCTTGCCGTCCTTAAACTTCTTTTTATCCAATTTGTGTACGTTGGTGATCAAGGCATAAGTAAACAGACCTATGCCAGTAACTGCTATTATCATTACCAGCAATTCTGCCTTACCTCCATACCTGTCAGGCTTGCCATCTGCGCCAAAGTGCAGTGCAACTTTTGCAGGAATAGCATTCCATTGAAACAGAAGATACGCCAACGGTATTACCGCAATTACGCCCGCCAGCCAATGCTTAAGTGGATTTACGGAGTCCATGCGTCCTTATTTTTTTCAATTCATTACTTGTTTTAAACTGTAGCACCCATTTTAGTATTTCATCGACTACAGTAGTATCTAACGAATAAGTGACGAACTGTCCGTTCTTCTCTGCTTCGATCAGCCCCGCCTGCTTCAGCAAATCGAGATGGTGCGATATGCTGGGTTTGGATATATCAAAATGGTCGGCTATCTCGCCGGCGTTCATATCCCTGTCTTTCAACAGCTCCAGTATCTCACGCCTTGTCTGGTCGTTCAATGCCTTAAACAGGTTATTCATCAATTAGTTATTTAGACAAATATCTAAATAATAGACCGTTTTGTCAAATTTCTAATAACATGGGCCCGCATTGCGGGCCCGTGACTAAAAGAGAAGTATTAATATTTAGGCTGTCACTCCTCCTGTAACAAATGAGACCGCCTTTTCTACCATGTCTTTAGAGCCGATAAAAATAGGCACACGCTGGTGCAGCTCTGTAGGTGTTATATCCAGCACCCTTTCTTTGCCTGTAGTGGCCACACCGCCTGCGGCTTCTACCAGGAAACTCATAGGATTGCACTCATACTGGAGACGCAGTTTCCCGTTAGCATTCTTTTTGTCGGCCGGATATACGAATATGCCCCCTTTTATGAGCGTGCGGTGCATATCTGCCACCATGGAGCCTATGTAGCGATGAGAGTAAGGCCTGCCTTCTTCCTTATTATCTTCCATACAGTAGTCGAGGAAGGCTTTCATGCCATCATCATACTTGCAGGTGTTGCCCTGGTTGATGGAGTAGATCTTTCCTTTTTCGGGACACTTCATATTAGGGTGAGACAAGCAGAACTCGCCGATAGAAGGATCGAGTGTAAACCCGTTTACACCCAGCCTGGTGCCATATACCAACATGGTACTGCTGCCATATATCACATACCCTGCTGCCATCAGCGCATTGCCTGGCTGCAGGAAGTCTGCCTCGGTGCAAGGCTTACCTAGTTCGCTCACCCGCCTGTATATAGAAAATATAGTGCCTATAGATGCATTTACGTCAATATTCGAAGACCCGTCTAAGGGGTCAAACAACACCACATATTTTGAATTAACTGAATATTCATCATCAAAACTGATGAAAGTATCATTTTCTTCAGATGCTACGCCGGCACATTCCGAACTGTTTGTCAGTACTTTTATCAGGGTGTTATCGGCAAAAACGTCCAGCTTCATCTGCTGTTCTCCCTGTACGTTGGTAGCACCATGCGCGCCCAGTATATCTACCAGCCCGGCTTTCAGTACCTGCTTATTGATGATCTTACAGGCGATGCCTATATCCCTGAGTATAGCCGACAGGTCGCCCGTAGCGTGAGGGAATTTCCTTGTTTCCCGGATAGTAAACTCGTCCAGTGTCATTAAGCTTCTTTGCGCATTCATCTTTTCTGTATTTGAATCAGGGTGTAAAATTAATAAAACCCTTATTGATTGTCATTTATTAAATTAATAGCCGGGAAGGTATAGTAAAAGGTTTATATTCTGACGGATAGAAACTACCTTTGCGAAGCCGAATAACGGTGTATGGAATGGTACAGTACTACAAAAATATCAATCGCCAGACACAAGAGGTACAGGGCCCTGACGGGGCTAACTGGATCAATGTGACTCCCCCATTCCAGGAGAACGAGATAAACAACATCTCAGAATCGCTGAGTATACCGCGTGACCTGCTGACCGACACGCTGGATATAGAAGAGCGTGCACGCTATGAAGAAGAAGACGGCGTAAAGCTCATCATCCTGAAAACACCGGTGGAAAACAAGTCGTTGAATGAAAGCGATGCCGATTACGTAACCATTCCTATTTCCATCATCATCACCGAACGCAACCAGGTAATCACCGTCAACTCTTTTGAGAACGTAGCCATACGCCGTTTCCTGAACACCTTTGCCAAACGCCACCCGGAGCGCCCTAATATGATGGTGCTGAAGATATTTGAGAAAGTGGTAATGGACTTCATAGAGGTGC
>DATCSV010000347.1:0-2996 GCA_036568285.1 Flavipsychrobacter sp.
CGTATTTGTCACTATACATGCTCTTAATGCCCTTGTAGTGTTCGTACAGCTCTTCTTCCGTTACCTCGTTTTTATGAATACTGCAATAAATGTTCTTGTCATGACTCTTGCTGCCGTACGATGCCTGGGCTATATATTCGGGTTCGCTTAATATTTCCATTGGCCTGCCATAGCTAAAATCATCGGGCAGAAGCATTGTCGCTTTCCCGCCTAATATGGCACGGGTATGTATGTTCTTACCATCAGCAAAAGCGGGCTGGGCGTTACAACAGTATACCGTCAGCAATAAACAGACCGACAAGTAATATTTCATAAGCAGCATTTTAATGGCAGACGGTTATTCCCACCAAAAAGTTTGGCTTAGTTATATATACTGGCCACCCCTGTTAATGTCCATACGGTGTCTCTGTGTGCCTGTATGATCTTCATACCTGCGGTGAAGCTGTTGAATGTATAGGACAATTCAACCTGCGCATCATCGCTGCGGTACACCAGTTTTTCTGCATCTACAATGTACTTTTTTACAGTATAGGGCCCGCGTACGCGCAATTGGGCTATATCGGGTATGCGTATAGTGGTGTCGTTTACTATCTCCATCTTCAACTCATGGTTGAACGTCTTTACGGGCACCACCGAAACAGGATGACCGCCTTTCAGGAAAAAATTCCAATTATGCTTGCCCCCTACTCTTTCAGGTCCATTGCTTATGAAAATTTCTTTAAAAACAGCACCACCGAAACTATCAGCTATGCTCATAGTAACGTTATAGTTTCCGGCATCCTTATACGAATAGGTGATGCTTTTTCCCTGCACAGTTTCCTTGTCTCCGTTGCCGAAGTCCCACGTCAATTGCATATCATCAGGAAAATTACTGGTAAATACGATCGGGGCGTACACGTGCTGCTTGCCGGAAAATGTGAAATCCGGCACAAAGGGCTTGGGTGTTTCTTCTGCCGGGGTGGTCGTTTCTTTATTACAGGCAACTGCGCCCGCAAGTACACAAATTGCCACTGCTATAACAAGGGAGTATTTCATATCATCCTAAAGTTAGGATAATTGCATGAAATCATACCAACGGCAGCAGTACTATTCAGGGTGTCGCCCTGCAGTCGAACCCGGGGTTTGCTTCCGCACCCTCCTTCGGGTTATTAATCCTGTCTTCCACATCGTTGCAAAGCAGCCCCGCCTCACCCAGGTTGGTTGCCTGCACACCATATTCTTTCCGGTCCAGGATATCCCCGTTTTTCTCCTGCACGCAATCACAGGTATATGACTTATAGCTCTCTTTGGCGCATGCCGACAAAAGGCACATAGCAGTGACTGCTATCCACGCCGTGATATTATACACTCTCATCCCTTAAATATTTACATAACTAAGATACAAAAACTGTGCCGCCAAATCGGCGAGTTGTATCAGTTGACAGTTATATAACCTTGGGGAGACTGCATTTTTATTCCGCACTTTCTTTTAATGCATTACGCTGCAAAATATGCCCTGCAGCCACTACCGCCAGTACAACAATAGCCGGCCGTAGAGGTAAAAGGAAGCGGAGGTTGACTGAAGCGCCATAGATGCTGGCGGCGGTATACATAATTATGAATATCCACAAAGCCAGTATCAGCTTAAACAATGTGGAGCTTGTGCCTATCTTTTTCCGCCATGCCATCACCCCAAAATAAACGGAAGATGCCAGGAACAACAACCAGTAAAATGTATATACCGGGGAAAGATTGCGTAACACAGGCCTCAAAAAATCGTATCTCGGCATTGTGTTGAGGCCCTCCGGCAGGTTAAACCACTGGTTAATAACTGCAGCATTCGGATTATCAAACGACTCGAAGATCTCCACAGGAGGGTGCGCGGTGCGTATTGTATTGTTGACCAGGTAATACCTGAAATATTCAGGGAAATGCTCTTTTATCAATAAGCTGCCGTATTCCTGCAACTTCGACCCCATTTCGTTCCAGTTGCCGTAGTAGCTGCCTTTATTCAGCCTCGGCATCATATAGTTGAATGCCATCCGCAGTGGCAAACTGTCTAACCATATAAATGCATAGCTGGTGGAGTGCTCATCGGGGTACAAGTGCGCATTGATAGGATAGCTGTACCTGACAACAGAATCAATAAACAACAGGTCCCGGTCAGTAGAAGAGATGGCTGGAGTTGAAAGATCAATATGAGGGATAACATGAAGCGCATTATTAGCGTGTTGCCAGCCCCCAAAGGCTGAGAATATTTCTACGCCCTGGTCTTCCTCCGTACCTCTCTTTATCTTCTGGATATATCCGTAAAGAACAACGACAATAACCAACGAAGAGATAATGGGTACCATCTTTTCCCTGAATGCAAGAAAGATAATAGGGATGATAAAAGCAGGGTATGCGAGGCCCAGGTACCTGATGGATATGATCCATACAAGGAATATGATTATGGGCACCAGCAACCCCACCATAGGGCGATGCACCAGCCAGAGACACAGTGTAATAAGTATCAGCGTAAGCGATGTGAACAGGTTGTCGGACATCAACAGGTTGGTAGTATATAACCCCGGAATAAATAGCAATGTCAGGGCGAGGTAGGCGTACTTGAGTTTTGTATTATTGATCTGGAAGACGTAAACGGTGCTGGTATAAAAGAAGAATATGGCCAGGCAATAGATAAGATATTGGGCCAGGAATATAGCACCTGTGCCACTGGCAATGCCATTCACATAATCTATAAAATAAGAATATCCCAATGGCCTGGGGCCTCCATGCAGGAATCCCTGGAATATCCAGTTGATATATCCTCCTGTGTCGGTTTTCAGATCAGGATACGGGTAGCAATAGCGCAGGATTATAGCAAAGGCCAGGTGAAAGCCAAGAAAGATATACAGGGTCTGTTTATCAGTTTTTATAAATTTTATGTAGTCGGAAAACGTACCGGTCTGGGCGGTATTGGTTGGCTCGGAGGCTTTTGCCTTATTACTCTTAGGTTTCATCTGCAATTTCCGGAT
>DATCSV010000348.1:0-3991 GCA_036568285.1 Flavipsychrobacter sp.
TTCCAATATACATTTAACGTGGTTACAGACCCCGCCGGGGCTAATGTGATATGGAACTTCGGTGATGGTTCACCTACTGTTGGCTCCACTGCAGGTACACCCGTTAATCATACTTATGCCGGCCCCGGTACGTATACTGTATGTGTTCAGCAACTCAATTCAGCAGGCCAGGTTTGCGATGAAGAGTGTATTGATATCTGCATAGCAGACAACGGTGGTGCTCAAAAACCAGGCAGGACGCAGGCGCAATCATCAACGCTGGATATAAGCGGTAAAAACAGCAACCTGGCAGTAGGCAACCTGTATCCTAATCCCACAGATGGTACACTTAATATTCCTGTTACTGCCCAAACAGGAGAAGAAGTTACAGTGCGCATCATACGTATGGATGGGGTGGTGATGTACGACGCTAAAGAAACTTTAGAACAAGGCAAACAAACATTGAAAGTAAACCTGGGTAACCTTACCCCCGGTAACTATATGTGTGAAATAAGGGACAACAAAACAAGAAACACACGCATGTTCACCAAGCAATAAATAGCGCATGGTTTATAATGGTTGATAATGTAAGGGGGCCTTCGGGCCTCCTTACTCTTTTTGTTTCGTATCTATTATTATCGTCACCGGCCCATTATTTACCAGGGCTACTTTCATATCGGCTCCAAATTCACCCGTGGCTATTTCCTTGCCTGTAATGGCGTGCAATTGCTGCACGAAATATTCATACAATGGAATCGCAGCATCCGGCCTTGCCGCTTTGATAAATGAGGGGCGGTTGCCTTTTTTGTATGAAGCATGCAGGGTAAACTGGCTGATGACCATCAGGTCACCGTCAATATCAGACAGGTCTTTGTTCATCAGTCCCGCCTCGTCGCTGAACACCCTCAGTCCGGCAATTTTCTTCACCAGCCATTCGGCGTCCTCCTTATTGTCTTCTGTTTCTATACCCAGCAATATCATGAAGCCAGGCCCTATGGCCGACTTCATATCGCCATCTATAGTGACACTTGCTGTAGAAACTCTTTGAATGACTGCCCGCATATCCTCCAGCCCTTCCGTCTCAACGGAAGGTGACATTTTGATGAATTGCTAAGCTAAGGAGTTTGTGGCAATTACAGCTAACTTTGCTGTCGTCATGAGTGTCATCTTAGAAACAAAAAGGTTGATACTAAGGGAGTCTGTGGTAGCTGATGCACCAGACCTGTTTGAGATGAACAGCGACCCCGAGGTACTTAAATATACAGGCGATGCAGCTTTTAGATCTGTGGAAGAAACAGAGGAGCTGATACGCAACTACAAGGACTATAAAAAGCATGGATATGGCAGGTGGACAACAATCGTGAAAGCCACTAATGAAGTGATAGGTTTTTGCGGGTTGAAGTACTTGGAAGACATTGATGAAACAGACCTGGGCTACAGGTGGAAAAAGCAACACTGGGGCAAGGGTTATGCTACAGAGGCGGGTAGGGCATGTTTACAATACGGATTTGAAACCCTGGGAGTAGAACAAATAGTAGCGCAGGTACTAAAAGATAATGGAGCATCAATAAGGGTATTGGAAAAGCTGGGCATGAAGTACTGGAAGGTATTGGATACGGAGGAAAATCCCGGCTTATTCTACAGGATATTGAAGGAGGATTTTAACTAAATGGCAATCGTTAAGAGATAAACTTACTTTCAGGTTCTGACTTTTTACTTTTGCATTGGAAATGTACGACATCAATTCAACTATAGCAGCTATAGCTACGCCGCCGGGCGAGGGCGCCATAGGCATCATCCGCCTCAGCGGTGCTGATGCTATTGGTATAGCTGATAAAATATTCGCAGGTAAACAATTAGCAAAGCAGTTATCGCATACCATACACTACGGCAGGATAATGGATGGCGATGAAACCGTGGATGAAGTGGTCGTATCCCTATACAAGGGGCCGAAGAGCTACACGGGCGAAGACGTGGTGGAAATAAGCTGCCACGGTTCGCAGTATGTATTAGAAAGGGTACTCAGCCTGTGTCTGCAACATGGGGCACATGTAGCCAAAGCAGGTGAGTTTACGCAACGTGCCTACCTCAATGGCAAGATGGACCTGGCACAGGCAGAAGCCGTTGCCGACCTGATAGCCAGCCAGAGTGGCGCGGCACATAAAGCAGCCATACACAACCTGCGCGGCGGCTTCAGCAGCGAGCTGCAGGTGTTGCGTGAGCAGCTCATACAGTTCAGCGCACTGCTGGAGCTGGAACTGGACTTCAGCGAAGAAGATGTAGAATTTGCCGACAGGACGAAGTTTTACGAACTGATACAATATATAACTACTACTACTCAAGCGCTGATACAATCCTTCAGCCTGGGTAATGTGATCAAGAAGGGTGTGAGCGTGGCTATCATCGGCAAACCTAATGCCGGTAAAAGCACATTACTGAATGCACTGCTGAACGAAGAGCGAGCTATAGTAAGCGATATAGCCGGCACCACACGCGACAGTATAGAAGAGGTGCTGAACATCAACGGTGTACTCTTTCGCCTGATAGATACGGCTGGCATACGCGAGCATACTGCCGATATAATAGAAACAATGGGTGTACAACGCAGCCGCGATATTATGAAACGGGCGGATATAGTGGTGTACCTGTTTGATGTGAATGAAGAAAGCAGCGATGAACTGCAACAGCAGAAAAATGTATTTGAGCAGGAAGGAATGAAGTACCTGCTGGTAGGTAATAAAACTGATGTAGGAGGTGTACATAAGTCCGGCGATGATGTGCTGTACATTTCGGCCAAAAACAAAGAGAACATACAGGCCTTAAGGCAATCGTTATACGACCATGTGATAGGCGGCAAGATAAACACGGAAGGCACCATCGTTACCAATGCGCGCCACCATGCCGCACTGCAGGAAGTATTAACATCTCTCAACGATATAAAAGCCGGGTTGGACAACCACATCAGCGGCGACCTGGTAGCACTTGACGTGCGTCGCTGCCTCCATTATCTCGGAGAAATCACAGGACAGGTTACTACAGAGGACAAGCTGGACTATATTTTTTCGAAGTTTTGTATCGGCAAATAAATTGCAGCATATCCCGGGCCCGTCTCCCTTTATTTCACCTTTCTCCCCACCATATGATTATAGATATTAACTATAAAGTTTGCTCTTTATTATATAGTTTTATCTATACCTTAGATGTAGCTAATATCTAAGTCATTCCTAAAAGTTTAATATTATGGACAACAACACTCATGAACAAGCCGAACTGGCCGATGTAAGTAAGAGCTCAGCAGGATGCCCCTTTCATGGTGGTGCGCTGAGGCATACAGCCGGTGGCGGACCCAAAAATCGCGACTGGTGGCCTAACCAACTGAACCTGGGTATTCTTCGCCAAAATTCTTCTTTATCGAACCCCATGGACAAAGGGTTTAATTATGCCGAAGAGTTCCAAAAGCTGGATTTGGCAGCCGTTAAAAAAGACCTCACCGAACTGATGACGGACTCGCAGGACTGGTGGCCTGCAGATTACGGACACTATGGTCCCTTCTTTATACGTATGGCATGGCATAGTGCGGGCACTTATCGCATAGGCGATGGCCGTGGTGGTGCGGGCAGTGGTACACAACGTTTCGCCCCGCTTAATAGCTGGCCCGATAACGCTAACCTGGATAAGGCACGCCTGTTGTTGTGGCCTATCAAGCAGAAGTATGGAAAAAAAATATCCTGGGCAGACCTGATGATACTGGCGGGCAATGTAGCGCTGGAGTCGATGGGCTTCAAAACATTTGGTTTTGCAGGCGGACGTGAAGATGTGTGGGAGCCGGAAGAAGATATCTACTGGGGCAGCGAAGGTGAGTGGCTGGGCGATAAACGATATACTGATAAACGCGAACTGGAAAATCCCCTGGCTGCCGTGCAGATGGGGTTGATATATGTGAACCCCGAAGGGCCTAACGGCAATCCTGATCCGCTGGCTTCGGCTGTAGACATCCGTGAAACCTTCAAGC
>DATCSV010000349.1:0-5025 GCA_036568285.1 Flavipsychrobacter sp.
CTCTTCCACAGCATTATCTTCCTCAACTATTGGCGACGATGCAGGTGGGGGATTGTGATCGATGTCTGAAACCGGATGTTGTGTCTCTGAAGTATCTAAAATGTACTCATTTCCGCCCGGGGTTGCCGTGTTGCCACGCAGCCTGTCCAGCACTTCCATGACAGCACCGGAGTAAAAACCGAAGATAAAACCGAGGATAATAACCAGTTCGCTGGCTTCCACGTGCAGGGTAGCACTGCCCTTCAGGTAGCTGTATACCAAAACAAATATGACCGCTGCAAACGGTGCGTAGAGCAGCCTGGCAGATTGGAAGAAGACAGTCCTCTGAGTGAGCCCTCCGCTATTTGCCGAGTTTTTGCCAATAAAGAATAGCAAACTGCAAATTACCCCAAATACCACCCACGATACCACTTCGGCATAGAGCATAATGCCCGACAGCCAGAAAAAGGAGCGTACCCTGAGACGGTAGTCAGCGAGGAAGATACCGGTTTCGCGAGGAGTAAAGGTGCTTATGTATTGTTGTATGGTGGCCATTTGGTCGGAGTCTATCTCTTCGCCATACTGGCTTGCCAGGTAGATCATCGCCTTCTTTACCCTGTCCCGGTCGTTATTCCCCTCGTTCATATTACTCATGCTGCCTGACTCGGGGAAGGTAGCTATATACGGTTTGTGTCCCGGTTCAGTGCTATCGTCAGGATAGCTGTCCAGGAAACCATCATTGGTGTTTGTGATGCGCTGCCTGCGATAAGCGGGCGGTTGCTGTGCCGGCGTTGGGGCCTGTGCTACTAAAATGCTGTTTATATGCCTGATATCCGCCGTAGTGAACCGCGTATGCTCGTAACCTGGTATGCCAAGCCTGCTGTGGCCTAACAGGTAGAGTGCAGCCCATACCAACAATATTGCCCCGTACAACAGGAACCACTGTTTGGCCGACCATTTGCTTGTTTGTGTAGTACCCGGCCTGTATTGGCCGGATTTACCGGTTGTCATGCTCGTTCTTTAAGAGATAATTTTGCATCTCCCCGCTCTCTCTATATGGCAGCCGGCATATGACTGTTATTCATTAGCCTGTGCAGGTAATCAATTGTGGTGTGAAGATAGATTTTTCATCTATTACGGACAAATTGCCCATGCCCGAAAGGGGGCAGTTTATTGTAAATAATTAGTTAACGAAGGATGTTTATAACCTGTGTATTTCATTGTAAACTAACAATTTCCTAATGATTTCATAACAATTTTCTGTATATCTTTAGTATAACTAATAACTAATCAATATGATATGGCGGACCTTTAAAGGAGAACCGATTAAGCTGCCGGTGAAGCAGGCGGTGGAAAATGCTATTATCAGGGAGGCTAAAGCCGGGTACAAATTGAAGGTATGCATTGGCACAGACTCGCAGGTACATGGCAAAGAAACCGAGTTTGCAACCGTAATCGTTTTCTTACGTGAAAAGCACGGGGGCTTTATGTTCATCAACAACGACAAAACTACCAAACAATACAGCATCAAGGAACGGATGTTGGTAGAGGTTGCCAAGAGCATTGAGATAGCCTACGAGTTGTGCAACCTCTTTACGCAATACGATGTAGATATGGAGGTTCATGCCGACATTAACACCAATCCCCAGTTTAAAAGCAACGAGGCCCTTCGTGAGGCTATGGGCTATATACTGGGCATGGGTTTCGCTTTCAAGGCTAAACCCGAAGCCTTTGCCAGCAGCAGTTGTGCCAACAAGTGCGTGAACTGATAAGGGTTTCGTGGTATCCCTCTCTTTTTTGATGATCGCATCATCATCGGACTTTTTACCCCCTTTTTTACCAGGATTCCCCACTGCACGTCCCTTGATATTATCTGACGGTTAAAGCATTGCATCTCTCTTTATTTAAGCATGTTTAAGTGTCTATTTATGAGCAAAAAATGCTACATTTACTATCAGTCCTAGGACATTCCGGAACGTATGAAAATGAAATACAGGTACCTGGCAGCTATAATCGGCTTTCTTATCCCGCTGTGTGCATTAGCACACGAGGGGGATTTCCGGCCTATTGAATTTGTGAAAAATGAAGGCCAGTGGGATGGGCCTTTTGTGTATAAAGCTCAATACGGCAATGTAACATTGTTTTTAGAGCACAGTACTTTTACGTACGTAGTAGGGGCGGCTGATAATGCTAAGAAAATACACGACTATAAACACAGGATAACAAAAGAACCCCCTGTTACCTATTACCACGCATACAAAGTACACATGCTGAATGCCAATACCAGCCCGGAAATAACCGGGGGAAAGACTCAGCAGCATTATTACAATTACTATCTGGGCAGCGATACGAGTAGATGGAAGAGCTTTATTTACCCCAACCTGGTGGTGGATTATAAAGAAGTGTACAAGGGAATAGACCTGCATGTGGCGTCGGAGGGTAACAGCATCAAGTATGACTTTATAGTGGCTCCCCAAGGCAATCCTGACAATATACAGTTGAGATTTGAAGGTGCCGAGGCATTGGATATACGGAATGGCAACCTGGTCATCACCACGTCAGTAGGTGCCGTGCAGGAAATGGCACCCTATGCATATCAATACATCAACGGGGAAAGGACGAAAGTTCCGTGTAAATACAAGTTAAAGAACGATGTGCTTACGTACGATTTTACCAAGGGGTATGACAGGAGCCTGCCGCTTGTTATAGACCCGCAGATAGTTTTTACAACCTTCACCGGATCAACAGACGACAACTGGGGTTTTACGGCTACCTACGATAACCAGGGCAATTTCTATGCCGGTGGGATAGTAGGAGGTGTAGCCACCGGCGGTAGTACAGGGTATCCACGTACGGTGGGCCCATCTTCTCATTCGGGTGGCGATGGTGCGGATAGTAATGCAGCCGCTATACCCAGTGATATGGGTATTACCAAGTTTAACCCTACGGGCACCACCAATGTGTATTCAACGTACCTGGGCGGCATTAGCCAGGACCAGCCGCACAGCATGGTAGTGGATAATCAAGGCAACCTGTATATAGCAGGCCGTACTTACTCAACGGACTTCCCTATTCAAGGTACCGGCAGTACACATAACGGTAAGTCAGACATTGTGTTAGTAAAGTTGAATGCTAATGGTACGCTGAATGCATCCCGCTTTGTGGGTGGAAGCGATGATGATGGTGTGAATATATCTTCTGAATATAATACGATACACTCACTAAAGCACACCTATGCAGATGATGCCCGTAGTGAGATATTGCTGGACAATGCAGGTAATGTGTATGTAGCTGCATCAACTAAATCCGGTAATTTTCCTAAGGTAAACGCAACGAAAAACAACCTAACGGGTGTACAGGACGGCGTGGTGTTTAAACTGAATAATGCATTAACCACAATGCTGTGGAGTACATATATTGGCGGCAGTAGCGAAGATGCTGCTTATGTACTCGCTCTTAATAAGGCAGAATCGTCTGTGTACGTAGCCGGCGGAACCTCAAGCAGCGACTTTACTGGCAGTGGAGGCCTCTGGAACACGTACCAGGGAGGAGCTGCAGATGGCTTTATCCAAAAATATGAAAACAGTGGCAGCTATGCATTACAGCGTGCCACACTCATAGGGCGTGGTAGCTATGATCAGTGTTTTGGTATCCAGGTGGATGACCAGGACAATGTGTATGTAACCGGAAACTCCTTGGGGGGCTCATTCCCCGTGACGCCCGGCGTGTATACCAACCCAGGCTCCAGCCAGTTTGTTATGAAGCTGAACAGCGACCTGAATACAAATATTTTTTCTACAGTTTACGGTTCAGGCACATCGGCCACTACGAACATTACACCGGTGGCGTTCCTGGTGGATACCTGCCAGAACATATATATATCGGGATGGGGCGGGGCGGTGGCCGGTAATGGCGGAAACACCAGCGGTATGCCAACTTTCCTGGGGATACAGCCTCCCATACCCAGCGGCATTGTGTCTAATAATACAGACGGTAATGACTTTTACTTCATAGTATTCTCACGTAATGCGGCAGCATTATTGTTTGCAGCATATTATGGTGGCAGTACATTGGGTGAGCACGTGGATGGGGGCACCAGCCGCTTTGACAAAAACGGTGTAGTTTACCAGGCTATATGCGGTGGTTGTGGCGGGTCGTCGGCCGTACCTATGATGCCGAACGTATTCAGCACGACCAATAGAAGTGCTAATTGCAACCTGCTGGCAGTGAAAATCGCCTTCAACCTGGGGTCGGTTGACGCCAACATTACCGTACAGCCCGCTCTGTCTGTTTGCCTGGGAGAGCCGTTTAATTTTTCTTCTGCCGGCTCTACCAACGCTACAAATTTTATTTGGGACTTAGGTGACGGGACAACAACTTCAAACCCCAACCCCACACATACATATACTACCGGCGGTACATTCGATGTACGGTTAATAGCACTGAACCCTAACGCGTGTAAAACCAGTGATACGGCTTTTGTTACAGTGCGGGTAGATACCAATTCCATCAAAGCAGATTTTGACGTGGTGCAGACTGATAGTTGTGAACCGTTTATAGCCACCATTACTAATAAGTCGAAGGCCCTGCCCGGTACCACGTATAAATGGGATTTTGGCGACGGCAAGACTTTCAATGGCGCTAACCCCCCGGCCCATGAATATGCTGACACGGGCACTTACACCATCACATTGGTGTTGTACAACGCGGCGGCATGTAATCCTAATGACACCATACAAAAGACCATCAGCTTCAATACACTCTATGTGAAGGCCAAATTTGAAGGTCCACCTGTAATATGTGAACGGTCCGGAGCTCAATTCAACAATCGTTCTGCAAACGCGCTGACCTTCCTTTGGAAATTTGGTGATGGTAAAACATCTACAGAAAGTAATCCGAAACATGCCTATGATACTGCGGGTAAGTATACAATTGTGATGTATGCCTATAATCCCGGCACTTGCAACGGTGTCGATTCCGTAACGACGGAGGTAACGGTAGAAAGCACGCCTATAGCCAATTTCAGGCACGACCCGATCATACCCA
>DATCSV010000350.1:0-10618 GCA_036568285.1 Flavipsychrobacter sp.
CAGCCTGGCTTTATCTGCGTCCTTCTTTTCATGCAGGCCATTATTCAGTATTTTAAATATCAGCCGGTCGCCTTCCTCTCCATATTTACCGGTCAGGGTCACCAGGTTTTCCATTGCAGGGGTCTCCAATGGCTGGAAACCATACAACTCGAAAATACTCTTTAGTGTATTGAAAATATACTGGCGTTTTCTCACCTCGGCAGGTGAAAAATCTCTTGTTCCTTGCGGTATGGATGGTTTGGACATAATGTTGTTACTTATACTTTGCAATGATGGCCTCGCAGTTACTGTCTATTAATTCGTACACAAATATATAACCGTCTGCACCGCCATAATAGGGGTCAGGCACAGATTCGTTGCTGCCGGGGTTCAGTTCGTTCAACAGCAGGTCTACCCTGCTCATATCTGCGTCCATGCCGCCTATGCGTTGAATCTCTTCATATACATCTTCAGCCAGGGCGTATATCTTGTCGTACCGTTCAAAGTCTTTCCGGCTGAACTGTCGGGCACGCTGGTGGCAGATGTCTATACCATTGCGGAGGCAAATATCCTGCGAATGCCTGTGCGGCGCGGAGCCTATATGGTAGGATTCCGTGCCGGCAGAATCTACCTGCCAGTCCAGCCCGTGTTGCTGTATTTTATGCAGCATCAGCCCCTCCGCAATAGGCGAACGGCAGATATTACCCAGGCAAACCATTAGAATCCTCATAACAAAGCCGCAAAACTATCCATTTTGCGGCCTATTATCAAAAATGTACAATTACGATCTAGTATTCACCACCTACTTTCCTGTCATTCAGTGCCACATTGCTGAAGAGGGGCAAGCGCACGGGCACAGATGTCATGCCGGTTGTGTCGGTGAGCGCCTTCATGAAGGCTACAATGTCACTTATTTCCTGTTTGTTCAGGCTCAGGCTATCAAAAGGCAAAGTCTGATGCTCCACCCTTATACCTAACCCCACGCCACCGCCTTTGTTGTAAAAATCCATGACATCCTCCAACGTTTTGTAAGCACCATTATGCATGTAGGGTGCCGTCAGCGCAACATTCCTTACTGTAGGAGTTTTGAACGAGTACTCATAAAAATAGACAGCTTCCTTCACCCTGCCAGCCATTCGCCCCCTGTCAGGATCAAGCACCGGCTTTTTCACATAAGGGTTCTCCGGAACACCCAACACCTCACTTTCCGACTCGCGGTACATAGGAGGCACAGTGCCGTTGAATACCGGCGCGAAATGGCAGGTACCACAAACCGCTTTTCCCATAAAAAGATTAAAGCCACGTTGCACCGCAGGGTCTATGCGGAAAGTTTCGCCTCGTACGTACCTGTCAAACTCAGAATTGAACCCGCGCAATGAGCTTATGTACGCAGATAAGGCAAACGAAATGGTCTTGGCGTTGAGTTTGTCGCCCGGGTACCCATTGAAGGCACTTTCAAACAACTGCATATATTCATCACTATCTTTCAGCTTATCCACTATTGCGAACATATCTGTATCAAATTCCTTTCTATTGACCAGTACGTGTTCTACCTGGTCTTCCAACGCATCGGCACGCATGTCATGAAAAAATCTTTCATTATAAACACAGTTGACTAAGGTAGGGGCATTGCGGTCTACCGTGCCATCAAATCCCAGCGCGATGCTCTTAGGCTTGCCATCTGTAAAGGCCTTACCCGGGTGGTGACAACCCGCACACGAACGTTGATTGTTAGAGGACAGTGCGGGATCAAAAAAAAGCATTTTCCCTAACTGAACTGTTTGTGCAGTATTGAATGGAGGCGGCAGTTGTAGATATTTCGTAAAGTCAAGTAATTCGTTCGAAAAAAGATTGTTTGCCTGCGGGTTGTATGGTAATTGCAATGCATAAGGAACTGTTTCATGCAGCATCTCTATGCCCGAACCTTTGTGTATTTCAAGCAAAGCGGCATACAAGGGATTGACATATGTCTTCAGTATATGCAGCCTGTCCAGGTTATCAAAATCATTGTTGTTTTTCAGGTACTCAATGCATCCATCCGTAAACTGAAATATGAGAGCAGCAGTATTGGCATCTGTTTTTTCAAACAACTCTTTGTACAACCGCAAGTCAATTTGTATGGTTTCCAGTGCCGCAATCGCATCATTAACAGAATTGCCCGAGGCGGGCACATCAAAACCTGTAAGGCCTAAGGTAAATATCCTGACCAATTCTACACGGGCAGCCTCCAGCACCATGCGGTCGTATACAGGGCGCTTGAATTTTTTATAGCCAATCAGCTCTCCCAACAGCAGGTTTACTTCTCTGGTGATCTCCTCCCTGTGTTCGTTTATGTTGCCCGAAAAAACCAATTCGTCCAGCACCTGCATACCCCTGGGCTGTGCCACCTCCAGGTTAGCCGTATTGGGAATTATTTTAGGTAGCGGTGCGCCATTGACGTATAGCCTTACGAAGTCCGGGTCGTCATATTCCGCCAGGTACTCCCATTGTTTAAACCTATTACGTACCAGAAGAAAAGCATCCTGTAATTGTTCATCGGTCGTTTCGTTGTCTGGTACAAATCTGCTGAACCTGCTCAGTTCATCAATAAAATCTGCCAGTCGCTGTTGTTGTCGTTCATATATCACCTGGCTATTATTCTTGTTGTTATCGTCAAAGGCAGTAACCAACAGAAAAACGGATAATGCAAACGCGAATAATGTAAAATATTTTCTCATACACGTATTTTCTAAAAAGGAGTACCGGAACACGTGAAAACGGTTCCGGTACAGTGTTTTATTCTAAAAAAGTAGTTATTGTACTACAAACTTGAGTGTTTCACCTTCTTCATTGCGAATAAAGTAGGTACCGGTTGCCAAGTCAGCTACATTTATATTCCTTACCTGGCGGTATACCCTCAGGCGACGACCATTTACATCATATATAGCCGCATCCATTATCCTGCTCAGGTTCAACTCACGTGATGTCGGGTTGGGATATACTGAGAAAGTTTCGGATTGAACCTCCTGGCCATTGATGATACCAACAGGATCGGAACCATCGAAACCTGTAATAGCATAAGTCAGAGAGTGATTATATGGAGAATCGTTGAAGCTACCGGGGTGTTGAGAGTTTACCAGTATCGTCTTAGCGTCTATCTGTATCGCACCTGTTATCTCAGCATCAAAAGCAGAGGCTGTAACACGTTTCAGGTCGCTGTATACAGGATTAACTATAGACGCATCCAGGATATACATCTCGCACCTTTCATTAGCAAAACCGTTCGGCATACTGTTGTAAGTCCTTTGGTTCATATCTTCCTGTATCATCAGGTAGTCTTTGCTGCCTATAGTCATTGTAGCCAGACCGTCAGGATTTGACAGGTGGATAGACGGATAAACCGGCAGGGACTGAGATGTAGAATTACCATAGTAAGGTCCACCCTCTATATAGGAACGTATTTCGCCATTAGCAGGGTTAAATTCGCATACACGGCCATAATAGTCTTTGAACCTGCCTTTACGAACTGAGTCTGCCGCATCAGCATCAGAACCGGGGAAAGGCATTGCATTAATATCCTGGTATTGTCTCTTATAACCCTGAACCAATGTAGGTGACACTACACCCAGGGCAGAATAACCTGAAGATGTCAATGTAAAGCTGGAACGGCCGGTTTCAGTAATGTACAATTTGCCATTCGCTATAGTACCCCATTCCAACCTGTTGAACATGGTTGCACCACGACGTACCGCCACCCGGTTCAACTCCATCAGTGTGTCCAGGTTTTCTTCTATCTCTATCCATTTAGGAGTACCATCGTGCTTATAAGCGTACAGCTTACCTTTTGTAAAGTCGCCTGCTGTAGTCGCTTCAAATTTCACCAGTATACCCGGCGTGTTGTCTTCAAACAGGTAAACAGTTTTGTTATCATCCATTACAACACCTGCTTCCCAACCAGCACGGCCCCAGTTGTATTGCTTACGAATGGCCTTACCGGTCTTAGGATCTACCTCTACCATCCAGTTGTAGTTCTGATACTTCTTAATCGTTTTGCCATTTGCAAAAGCGAAGGCGGTACCTGTTATTGTGAAATCAGCAGTGTCGCGGGCAGGCATCAGGCTGGCGTTGCTGGTACGGAACCACTCTTCAGCAGTCCATATACGGCCCTGCTTAGTTGCAGAGATACCGCCGCAGTTCATACCTGTTTCACCTACGGTATTTACGAAATCAACGTTGAAGAATTTACCCTTGCGACCATCGGCCAAAGTCTGCTCCATTACTTCCAGTTTATCACCAGTAGTTCTTTTGATCTTGAAAGACGTCATACCGCCGCCATCGCCTATCATGTCATTGCTGGAGATCTCTTCGTGGTTTACTATAACCCATCCGAGCGCTCCCTCTGTAGTGTCCTTTACGAAACCAATGAAATCGTGCCATTCTTTAGCCTTCGTCTTACCAGCTGCATTGCCATAAGTGGCCGTTGTCTGCACCTCGTCAACACCGCCAACGAATACGGTCTGCAATTTCAGCGGCGACCTTGGCATCGCAACTGTTTTAGAGTTCCAGTCCGGAGCTATGTCAACCGGAAAAGGGATTTGTGCATTCGCTTCGCTCATAGCCACGCTGCACACTGTAGCAAGTAAAATTACTTTTTTCATATTGTGGAAATTTGACGCAAAGATGGCAGCAGCGTGTTACCAAATCATTGATGGATTGTTAGCAAAACTTCACCGTTATGTAAACTGAATTTTATTTTATTGTTACCCGGCATCAATCTTCCGAAAATACTTTACAATAAGGCGTGCGGCACTTTTCAAAAGATAACATTAAGACAATGTTGAGTTAACACTGCCTGAGTATTTTACTCAATATTTTCGCCCCATATATCGTATGGGCAAGTATTTTATTCTCGCAGCTTCTATGCTGCTATTTGCTTCTTGCAAGCAAGACAAATCTGCTGAAGAAGGGCAGAAATTAGCCAAAACATATTGCGTGAGTTGTCACAGCTTTCCCGAGCCTGACTTACTGGACAAAAACTCCTGGGAAAAGTACATGCTGCCGCGTATGGGGGTGTTCCTGGGTGTAACAGAACACGACAGCCTGCGAAATGTAATGGTATCTAACGAAGCGGAAAGGCAGATAGCGGATGCCTCCGGTGTCTTTCCCAAACAGCAGGTTGTAACCGACGAAGAATGGCAAAAAATAAAAGCCTTTTACCTGGAAAATGCACCTGATAAACTTCCTGCACCTGAAAAGAAACAAATAACCAGGGGACAGAAACACTTTAATACTGAAGTGCCGGCTTACAAATTATCTCCACCCAGTGTCACAATGATCAGGATAGACACAATGAATCATGCCTTCTTTGCAGGAGACGCAAATTCGCAAAGCCTTTCTGTCTTTTCTTCAGATTTGCAATTTGTGCAAGGTGCTAAAGTAGGCGAGACACCTGTGAGTATCAGCGAGTTCCCCAATGAGTACTTAGTGACCATGATGGGGTCTTTCTCGCCAACTGACGTAGGCAGCGGCTATATACTATCATTACCTAAAGGGAATGGGAAGACGTACAAGCTAATTGACTCGCTCCGCCGTCCGGTACATAGCAGCTATGCTGATCTTGACGGAGATGGGTTGATGGATGTTGTTATCTGCGAGTTCAGCAAATGGACAGGCGTACTGGCCTGGTGGAAGAATACTGGAAACGGAAACTTTGAAAAAAAAGTACTGCGCTACCGGCCTGGTGCAGCAAAAGCGTATGTGAAGGACATGAACGGAGATGACCTGCCCGATATTATAGCGCTGTTCGGACAAGGCGATGAAGGCATTTATACCTACTATAACAGAGGTAATGGCAGTTTCAGTGAAGAAGCAACACTACGTTTTCCACCGTCTTATGGCTCTACCTATTTTGAGTTGTACGATTTTAACAACGATGGATTTGACGATATTATTTATACTGCAGGAGATAATGCAGATTTCCCACCGGTACTTAAGCACTACCATGGGGTATATGTTTTCATCAACGACGGCAAAAACAATTACACCCAGCGGCACTTCCTGCAAATGAATGGGGCTTATGCTGCAATGCCACATGATTATGATATGGACGGTGATATAGACATTGCTGCAATCTCATTTTTCCCTGACTACCAAGGCCAGCCTGACGAGAGCTTTATATACTATGAGAATGATGGCAGAAACAATTTCACGCTCAGCACAATAGACAACCCCACCATGGGCAGGTGGATAGTAATGGACAAAGGGGATGTAGACGGAGACGGAGATACAGACATCATACTCGGTTCTTTGGCCTTTGAAGTAGTGCCGGCAAACGGCTTGGTAGAAAAGTGGGTGCAAAACGGGATAGGTTTTGTTCTGTTGAGAAATAAATCAGCCCGGTAATCCTGCTCTTATTACTACTATTAGCCGATGCCATAACTTATTAGTATTTTGGCAGCCTCAATATGACTGCCGGAGATATAAACATTTTAAGCATAGCGCCCTATGTGTTCCTGCCGCTGAAGAACGGGGGACACCAGGCTATTGCCAAGCTGCACCATCATATAGGTTTGCATTGTAACGACCATATAGTGAGCACTGATAACAATGCAGATAGCAGCTTTTCATTTAAACTGCACAAAATATTCCCGAATAAGAAGCACCGCTACCTGCCCGGCTATGGCATCAAAAGTATGCTGCGCATTGCCAAAGAAATAAACTGCACGCATATCATTTGCGAACACCCCTACATGGCCATTTCAGCTGCGACTATGGCAAAAAAACTGGGCGTACCCTGGTATATACGCTCGCATAATATCGAGTCGCAACGATTTAAAGACCTGGGCAAACCATGGTGGCCTGCACTGGCAAAGTATGAGCGTTATGCAATGCAAAAAGCTGATGGAGTGTTTTTCATCACACAAGAAGATGCAGACTGGGCGGCACGGCACTACGACTTGCCGGCAGATAAATGCCACCTGGTATTATTCGGCTGCGACCTGCAAGCTATACCTCCAGGACATGACGAAGCCAAACAACAGTTGGCTGCAGAGCTGAAAATACCCGCAGACATGCCATGGCTGTATTTCCTCGGCGCGCTGGACTATCCGCCTAACGAGCAGGCAGTAAGGTATATTGTAAACGAAATTCAACCACGTCTGAAGAAAGCGGGTATACCTCACGAAATATTGATCGGTGGTAAAGGACTGGACGAATCATTGCAGCAACAAATAGCCGGTACGCCAAACATACAAACATTAGGCTTCGTGCAAGACCTGGACATCTTTCTGAAGAGCTGCGACATCATGCTGAACCCTGTGCTGAAAGGCGGCGGTATCAAAACAAAAGCTGTAGAGGCGCTGGGTTATAATAAAACCGTTGTCAGTTCTGTATCAGGTGCTGCGGGTCTGGTACCTGCACTATGCGGCAGTAACTTATTACTGGCAGACGATAATAACTGGGACAACTTTGCAGAAAAGGTTATACACGCCATTAAAAACCCCGCAGAAACCCCTCCGTCTTTTTACAGTGCATATTATCACGGCGCCATAGCTCAAAAAGTAATTGATATTATGCTGAAGGACGCGCGTTAACTTCCACTGCCTGTCATGGCATATTGCACTATGTTAGCGCCCATTTCTAATGCCTTCCGGTGCGCTTCAGGACTGTCATTATGTACTTCCGGGTCTTCCCATCCATCGCCCAAGTCGGTTTGGGTGGTATAATACACTACTAACCTCCCCTGGTAAAACAATCCATAACCCTTAGGCGGTTTATTATCATGCTCATGCACCTTGGGCAAGCCATTCGCAAAATTAAAGGCCTGGTGGTATATCGGATGTGAGAATGGGAGTTCTGCCAGTTCTGCATCAGGGAAGATCCTTTTCAGCGCTGGGCGTACATATTCATCCAGGCCGTAGTTATCATCTATATGCAGAAAACCACCCGCTGCCAGGTAGGTGCGCAGGTTACGGGCCTCATCATCGGTTACCGTCCATCTGCCGTGGCCGGTCATATGCAGAAATGGATAATTGAAAATATCAGGACTGCCTGCCGCCACTTGCCCTTCCTGTGTATTGAAGTCTGTGTTCAATGTCTTATTGCAGAAAGCAGCCAGGTTTTTCAGGGCCGTCGGGTTAGCATACCAGTCACCACCACCACCATAGACCAGCAGCCCCAGTTTAACGTTCTGTGCCGGGGCCACACCCGCAACGCAGGTAAAGAGTAATATGAACAGAAATTTTCTAACCATGATTGAGCATGTTGAAATAGGCACAGGCGGTAACCGCTGCAGTCTCCGTACGCAGTCTGTTAGTACCCATACTGATACCCTTGTATCCTTTCGAAGTTAGCATATTTACTTCTTCGTCAGTAAAGTCTCCTTCCGGCCCTATCAACAATAACGTTTCTTTGTCTTTTTGCATGGCACCATTTATTGGTTGCCTTGGCTCCGCATCCATGCAATGTGCTACCAGCTTCTGCTCAACATCTTCTAATGCCGATACCATTTTGTCCAAGGAGGTAAGCTCCTGTAGTTCCGGCAAGAAATACTGTTGCGATTGAATCATGGCTGCTACCAGAATATTGTGCCACCTGTCGTACCTGAATTTCTCCCGTTCGCTACGCTTAGTTTGCAACGGTATGATTGTAGTAATACCCAATTCGGTTACCTTCTCCAGTATCCACTCGTTACGGCTGCTGTTTTTAGTAAATGTTATTGCCATGTGCAGGGGCACCTGCCTGCGTTCATGCATGTGCACTTCGTTAATCATAACCTTGCATTGCTTCTTCTGCACCCCGGCAATAACGGCCCGGGCATGCGCTCCCCTGCCGTCCGTCAGGTCAATACCATCCCCTGTATGCATACGCAGTACCTGTACCACATGCTTTGCAGTATCATCGTGCAGGTCCAGTTCTGTACCTGCAGTTAATGTTCCATCATGAAAAAATAGCGGTGCCATGCGGCGGGCAAGATAAATAAAAATCCTGCCTTAGCGCAAAACCAGCTTGCGCTCCTCTATCAGCCTGCGCAGGTTGATGAGCCCATAACGCATTCTGCCCAACGCCGTATTGATACTGACAGATGTCAGGTCTGATATCTCTTTGAAACTGAGATCGCCGTATATACGCAGTACTACTACCTCTCTCTGCTCTTCAGGCAGCATTTCTATCAGTTGCCTGATCGTTTCGTAGGTCTGCCTCTTCTCCATGCGGGCAGACGCAATATCTTCCGGCTCGCCCAGCAACTCTGCCAGGTCTGTACCATCCGATAGCGTTACCGGCACTTGCTGGCGCACTTTCCTGAAGTGGTCCATACATAGGTTGTGTGCTACACGCATTGCCCAGGGCAGAAACTTGCCCTGCTCTGCATACCTGCCCGCACGTATAGTACGTATGATCTTTAAAAATGCATCCTGGAAAATGTCTTCTGCAGTGTATTGGTCTTTCACCAGCATGAAGATGCCGGTATAAATTTTGTCCTTATACCTGTAAATGAGTGTTTCTAATGCGCCCGAATTGCCATCCTTGAAGGATTGCACCAATTGAGCATCGGTCTGTTGGTGGATTGCTTGCATATTCTTCTACCTGTTAGGTACACGTATTTACATGTTCCGTTTCTTATTTTTATAAAGTAGAAGTCTATGCTATAAGGCGTTGCTTTAAGTTATTTAACGATTAATTACGAGTTCTATTGCGCAATTGTGAAAATATTTAACACAAATACCCTGCCAATATATACTCTTTTGTAAAAAATGCCGATTATTATTTTCAGCTACTGAAAAACAAGACGGGACAAATCAACAAAAAGATAGGTTAAAGTATTGTTAATGAGTAAATTAGGTTGGAGTGCCCGATTCGCATAATCGGGAAAGGAAAATCAGGATTTTACACTTTCATACCTCTTTTCTTCATCTCCTCTACCAGCTTTGCAGGAAATCCTGGTCGGCAAGAGCAGTGTTTATTATGTTCGGTATGCCATTTTACCCGTTGTTCAAACGTTGCATTAGCCGGCATTTTATGTTTCAAGTGCCATTCCTTGTTCAGTTTTTGGACCATATACGCGGATATTGTAAACAATATCCGCGTATATCTTTATCCCGGCAATGATTATTGTCACGCAAACCGGGAAAATTATCCTTCGTCTTTAGTCCGTTATGGGGCACCTTATTTCTTCTTTGCTCCTACGGCTACCAGGGCTATACCTGCTATCAACACAATGCCGCCGGCATACACAGGCCAGCCTATGGTCTTTTCTTCCTCCTTATTAATTTCCAGCGGCCCAATGTCTACTACCTTCTCTTCGGTGGTGAAGTTAATCGTGTTGAATATCAGCATCAGTATGCCTACAACTATGAGAACTATCCCTGTTACTTTCATGAACTAATATTTTTGTTCTTATCTAAATCAAGAACAAACGAGTTGCAACTTAGTTCAATGCTCTCCACCACTTACTTGCCGGGTGATGCTGACCAATGATAACGGGTTCACCAATTTGAGGCGTGCAAAACGGCACATTCAGCTCTTCTGCTTTCTTTACAGCCCGTTCCACAGGGTCTGTCCAGCTATGCAGCGACAATGTAAATGCCGCCCAATGTATAGGCATCGTCATTTTTGCACGCACATCTATAGCCGCTTGCACCGTTTCTTCCGGCATCATATG
>DATCSV010000351.1:0-5408 GCA_036568285.1 Flavipsychrobacter sp.
CCAGCTTTTTGCGCAGGTAGGTACCCATCACTTCAGCATTTTCTGCCATCTTCTCATCTTTCAATACTTGCAGCGATGCGATGGCCACTTTACAGGCCAGCGGATTGCCGCCGTAGGTAGAACCATGTTCGCCCGGCTTGATGGTCAGCATGATCTCATCATCGGCCAATACTGCTGAAACTGGTAATACACCTGCCGAAAGTGCTTTACCTAATATCAATATATCAGGGTGTACGTTATCGTGGTCGCAGGCAAGCATCTTACCTGTACGCGCCAGGCCTGATTGTATCTCATCTGCTATGAACAATACATTCGCTTCTTTACAAATAGCGTAAGCTTTAGACAAATAGCCCTCATCTGGCACATCGACACCGGCCTCACCTTGTATCGGCTCTACCAGGAATCCGACTACATTTTTATCCTGCAAAGCTTTTTCCAATGCCTTGGTATCATTGTAGGGAATCACCTCGTAACCCGGAGTATAGGGGCCAAAGTTCTTATTGGCTTCCGGGTCGGTGCTGAATGATATGATATTGATGGTACGGCCATGAAAATTATTTTCACAAACTATCACCTTGGCCTTGTTCTCTTCTACACCTTTCACGTCATAACCCCAGCGACGTGCCAGCTTCAATGCTGTTTCCACTGCCTCAGCACCGGTGTTCATCGGCAGCACCTTATCGTAGCCGAAATATTTGGTAATATATTCTGCAAACTCACCTAATGCATCGCTGTGAAAAGCGCGCGATGTCAATGTCAGCTTTTCTGCCTGTTCATAAAAGGCTTTCATCACTTTAGGGTGGCGGTGCCCCTGGTTGAGTGCGGAATAGCCTGAGAGGAAGTCGTAGTAGCGTTTACCGTCCACGTCCCATACGTATACCCCCTCGCCTTTTGTCAGCATTACGGGCAACGGATGGTAATTATGCGCACCGTATTTACTTTCGCGTTCCAAAAGCTCTTGTGTCTTGTTCGAAGTATTTACTGTATTCATCATAATACGCAAAGTTACGGAATAATAAAAGAACGCTCCGGCTCAGGCACTATGGCAGGCTCGTGTAGGTTAAGCTTATCCAGCTCTAATACCGTGGTGCTGCCATCTTCAGCACTATGGAAGGCAGGCAGGAATTTCGCTCCGTACACTAATTCATCTTCTGTATACGAAGAACGTTGCTGTACGATGTTGGAAAAATGATCGTCGAAGCCACGGATGTGGTACATGATCTCAAAGTCAGCTTTTTGTAGCTCCTCTTTTCCCATTTCATAAAACGGGCTTTCTTCATTGATGAGATGGACAATCGTCCAGCTGAGCGCGAGCGAGGTAATCCTGTCTATCTCCAGCTTAGGTGTAAAGAACCGGGTCACTTCTTTACCGTTTTCCATCACTCTCAGTGCCACGGTCATTTTCGCTTCTACATCTGTTATGTGGTTGTTCTTGTACGATGCTAAGCGTATCATCAACGCCCTGTAGCCTTTATGCGGCGCTACTATAATGTTATCGCTGAACTTCAGGTAGGCTTTGGGCAAGGTAAACCGCCCGTACAGCAATCCTGTCACCATGGCAAACGAGAGGATACCAACAAACGACTCTATAGCAGCTACGATATTGGCACTCAATCCTATCGGACTGATATGCCCATAGCCAACAGTGGTCAGGGTTTGCGAACTAAAAAAGAAAGCCTGCTGAAAACCATTGAGCAAGTCCTGGCTGTCACCGGATATGCCTTGCAGGTTTTCTACACCTACCGCTATATACAGCAGAGCAAAGAACATATTGGTAATGGCATAGAACATCAGTACAGAGAGCAGGAATTTCCAGGTCTTCATACGTATCAGTGTATGAAAAAGGCTGATCTGCTCCCAAACAGGCATACCTGTCTTACGCAGGTTCAGGCTGCCATCTTTGTTGATCAGGCGTGCACCTCTTCCTGTAATATTGCTGAAACCGGTATTCTCAACCGTTGCCGTTTTATTTCTGCGAAACCGCTCTGCCATATTCTTTTTTAGATGCCCTGAATTCTATGGCCAGTGACGCTGCCAGGGTAACAGCCAGTACAAGGCTACCTAAAAATAATACAATTGTCTCGTTAAAAGCCTGGTGGAGCAGATAATGAATAACTATGAAGAGTAAACCAAAACCAATGAGTTTAACGGCCCAGTTGACCATCGGTATGATAGCTGCGACATTTGTATGTAAAACCCTGGCGGTATGATGCAGGTAATATGCGCCCTGTACGTAGCTGCTGATAACAAAGCTCAAAGCTATACCCACCAGCCCCAGCCATTGATATAAGGGGTACATCAGGGCACAAGCAACAATGATATCAAGCAGCGCACCCGTATTGATAATGCGCCCCTTATGCCTGTTTTGCAGTATAGATGTAAAATTGTAGGCGCGCAGCGGCACGATGAACACTGTAACAGCGAATATGGGTACCGAATCTGCATACTTTATCGTCAGCAATACATGAAACAGTTCCTCCCTGAAATAAAAGAGAAAGAAGAACAGGGGAAATACCACAGCGGATAATATTCGCGCCGTTTGGTTGGCCACCAGTATGGCAGATGGATTGTCATCTTTCCTCCCTCGTGACGCGAGTTGTAACAACGCTGCACTGCTGACAGCACCCAGCAACAGCGGCAGGAAGGGTATATCATAAGTACCATTGAAGTACATAGCAGATACACTTGTAGTAAACAAGATGGAAATAATAAACTTATCAATCCATGTAAACACACGCTGTAACACATCGTAAATGCCGATGTGTAACCACAAAGAACGGATATCTGTTTTGCTATATTCCTGCTCCCCCGGTAGTTCCACAACTCCCGTAAATGAAAAAGAACTCAAACCGGTAATCAATAGTTTCCCCCCCACAGGTAGCAGCAGGTACAGGAATAAACTTTCTACGTCGTATGAGCCGGTGAGGACACCATAGTGCAAAGCCAGGAAGGCTATCGTGTACAAAACGTTCACCCATAGCAGCAGGCCGAATTTACGGGCCACTATCAGCAATGTTTCTGATATAGCATTGAGGCAATGCAACAGAAAAAACAGGAATGCTATATATACAGGCATGCCCGCAGTAGCATGATGTAAAAAAGCGAATGACGCTGCCACAGCAATCATCCATAACACAATGGCTATGTAATGCCCTGCCTTCAGGGTAGAAAAGAGATACCTGGTAAATTGCGGCGTGTATGTAAGCAGGAAGGCAGGTATACCCAATGTAGCTACCGCGCTTAATAAATACAACCGCACCCAGAAGTTCTGGTAACTGCCGTATACATCCTCGCTGGTATAGCGTGAAAATACGATAACCACTACCAATGCCGCCAAAGAGGGGAAGAACCTGATCAGGAAGATGAGGAACGAATTACCGATGACGGTATTGCTATTCTCTGCTCTTTGCAAAAGCTTCACACTCTGCCCTGTTTAGTTCTTTGATGATAACGGCAGGATTGCCTGCAACGATACAATAGCCTGGAAAACTCTTGGTCACTACTGCCCCGGCACCCACTATGGTAAAGTCGCCCAATTGCACACCCGGCAGCACTATGGCCCCCATGCCCAGCCAGCAAAATCGCCCGATATTGATAGGTGGCGCATCTGTAGGCATGCTGTTGTTCACAAAGTCGTGATTGGCGGATATAATGCCCACGTTCGGCCCCAGGTTGGTATAGTCGCCTATGCTGATTCCGTTTTGCGCGTTGATATACACACAGGGCGAATCGCCCGGGAAAGTTTCCTTGCCCACTTTCAGCTTATGTGCATTGTGTATAGTGGCGGTATGGTGTACCGGCCATTTCACCCCGGCATTCTGCCTGAATATCCTCCGGAACAGGAAATCTGTTATGTAAAAGCCCGCGCTGTACTCCCTGCGCATGCCGAATAACTTCCGGATGATATTTGACGAACCGTTATCCATTCAAACTATACTACCTTTTTCCCGCCTCTTACTGCCATGAAGATAGAACCGGCTGCAGCCAGTATCAGCAGCAAGCTGGATACCATAGCTATCTTATCTCCGGTATAGAATTTCTCCGGGTGGAATTTGAATTCAATCTTATGCTCGCCTGCCGGAATCTTCAGCGCGCGCAACAGGTAGTTGGCCCTGTATATCGGCGTCTCTTCGCCGTCTATATATGCCTTCCACCCGTATGGGTAATAAATATCAGAGAACACTGCGAAGCCATCTTTGCTGTTGTTGGACACATAACTGATGTCATTCAGTCCGTATTCAGCCAGTTTCACGTATGCTGCACTGTCCTTCTCCGGGTTAAAGTTATTCAGGTTGTCTTTATAAGTATCGCGCAATACCACCGTTTGCTTGGGGTTGAACTCCTGCTGCAATGTGTCGGGCTGCTCACCGATATTACCTGCTTTCAACGCCAGCATTTCGGCATCCGCCGTTGCTTCCCACTGAATATTATCTACAAACCAGGCATTACCACATGCCTCAGGATTGGGTATGGGCACCGGCTGCCCTTGCGCACCCTGCGGCGAAATGATATACTTTGTATTCAGCATATTCAGCACCTCGCGGTTGAAGCCGTTGCGCATGTGCACATCTATCAGGTCCTGGTATATCTCCATTTTAGCAGGGCTATAGCCACCTATACATTTATGATGCGCCGCCTGCATGGCGTTGTTAAAGGGGTCTACCGACAGGTCCAGCACACGGTAATAAGGGTCAGGGTCTTCGTTGATCTGCCTGTCTACCGGCCGGGGGGTAAACTGTGCTTCATACTGTTCAGGGTCAATGTAGTTCTCTTCATTCAGGTAGCGGCTGTCTATCCTTACCAGGTCGATGAATGTTAAAACAGCAATACCAAGCACTGCGTACTGCCCTTTTATTTTATTATTGGCAAAGGCCCATAGCAAGCCTATGGCCAGCGCAATATATACCGCACTTGTTATGCCCGACTTCATAGCCATATCCGCCCTGTCTGATACTACAGCGCTCATCACTTTAGCTGCCGCTTCTTCATTCCTGAACGACTGAACCAACTGCTCTTTCAACTGCGGGTCCCGGTGCGATTTGAAATCGAAGAATATACTGCTACCCAGCCCCAGCAGCAGGCACAAACCACCCGTAGCAATACCGGCAGTTTTTATTTTCTTCCACAATTCTTCTTTAGATATTTTTTCCTGGATGATATCGTGCAACGTCCACACAGCCAGCAGCGGGAACAGGAGCTGCGGTATCACCAATATCATATTCGGTACGCGAAACTTATTGAAGCCTGGCAAGGTATCGAACAGGAAGTAGTTGAATGAAGGGAAGTGCTTGCCTGTAGACATCAGGAAGGCTAATACACTCACGCCTAATATCCACCACTTGTGCGGACTCCTGATGATCATCATACCCAGTACAAACAGGAATACGATGATAGCACCAAAATAAAAC